>RKSA01000180.1 GCA_007571115.1 Gammaproteobacteria bacterium | reverse complement strand
GCGGCGATGTCTTGCCGGGTTGGATTCATGTTCGTGATTCGCTTGCTGGTTCTGACGGCCTTGCTTGCCGTGGCCTTTGCCGCGCGAGGTTCGAGTGGCGTGGTGCTGCTCTATCACCATGTCGCGAGCGATACGCCGGCGTCAACCTCGACGACTGCGGAAGACTTTCGAGCGCATCTCGAGTATCTGCGCGACAATGGCTTTCGCGTCGTCGGCCTTGACGTCATGGTCGAAGCCCTGCGCAGCGGAGGCGAACTGCCCGATCGCGCCGTGGCGATCACCTTCGACGATGGCTATCTTTCGGTGTACGAGACGGCTTTCCCGATGCTCGAATCGTTCGGCTTCCCCTTCACGGTGTTCCTGAGCACCGGCCCCATCGACCGGCAATCGCGCGGTTACATGAGCTGGGAGCAGATCGGGGAAATGGCTGCGGCGGGAGTGCTCGTTGCCAATCACATGGTCGAGCATCCGCACATGCTCGACCGGCTCGACGGCGAAAGCGAATCGGCCTGGCTCGACCGCCTCGGCGAGGAGCTATTGCTCGCCGAGCAGGTGATCGAGGAGCGCACCGGGCAAAGCCATCGCTATCTCGCCTACCCTTACGGAGAGTACGACATCCCGATCAAGAACCTGCTGCGCGAGCTCGGTTTTACCGGATTTGCGCAAAACTCGGGCGCCATCGGCCCGAGTTCGGATTTTCTCGCCCTGCCCCGCTATCCCTTGACGGGCAATTTCACCCGCCTCGAAAGCGCCAGCGTCAAGTTCGCGACCCTGCCCTTCCACGTGAAGATTCTCGAACCGCGATCACCCGTGACGATGTCGCCAAGGCCAGCGGTCGAGCTGCAATTCCTGTCGGCCGAAGTGGGTGGCTACGAGCTTGCCAGCATTGGCTGTTTCGCCGGCGGCGAGCCGCTCGAGCTCGACTGGATCGACCGCGAGGCAGGAATCGCGCGGCTCGCCCCCGAGGCCGATTTCACCACGCGGCGCTGGCGCTACATCTGCACCGCCCCCGATACCGCCTCTGGTACAACCCCCAGGCGCTTCCACTGGCATTCGGTGCAATGGATCAACCCGGGCGTCCCCGAATGAGATCGCATCTTTCCATGAAGCCGTTTCCATGAAGCCGCTTCCCTGGCGGCTCGCTCAATCGCTCATGCCGATGCTGTTCTCGCCGACGGCTTCGTAGTCGCCGTCTCGCGCCGTCAAGTCGTTTTGCACGATGATCGCTTGCAATTCATCAACGTAGCTGCGACCGCGCTCGGAATAGCGGTTCAGGCCGAAGGCGAGCACGAGGGGATCGATCTCGCGGCCCTGCAGCTTCATCGCTTGCCGCAATTCGCGAAAGGGCCGGTAGCTCTCGTTGGTGTTGAGATTGTGGAAATACGCCTCGACGGCATCGTGCAAGGTCGCAAAACGGCGCACTTCGTAAATCGCTCCGGCAGGGCGCTGGAGCGGAACGATTCCGCAGCCGGGGCGGAAGCACCATTGACCGAACAGGTTGTTCCCCTCGCGAGCGAAACGCGACACTCCCCAGGCCGACTCGTTCGCTGCCTGGGCGAGCACCAGCGAGGCCGGCACGACATCGACTCTCATGAGCAATTCGTTGAGCGAGGCGCTGCGGTCCGCGAAGTCGGCTTCGGCGAGGTCGTAGCGGCCGGCAAGCTCGCGCAGCCATTCCTGCGTTTCATTGGCGCTGCCGCCGACGGCGGCAATGCCGCCGTCATCGACGCTTGCGATGACGGCTTGCAAGCGCTGCCGATCAAGAATGATCGAGTGGTTCTGCGCATCGACGTAGTCCCCGACGTAATCGAGGAACATCCGCTTGCGTTCATCGGTGCTTCGGGCCAGCGACATGTCGGGCAGTACCGTCAACGGCGCTGGCGCCGCCAGTGTCGCAGCGGAGGCATCGCCACGCGAGCTTGCATCGACGAGCTGCTGCTCGCGAAGCCAAGGCAGCGCCACAATGAGCAGACCGAGCACGAGTGCCACCCCCAGCAAATGTTCGCCAACCACCGCTGGCAGGCGTTCGCTTTTGCGCAGTGCATCCATAGGGGCTCCAGTGCGGGTCAGGAAGGGTTTCGCGCCAGCGACGCGGGCCGGGGCGGCGTCGGGCTCAGGCCTCGGCGCGCTTGCCGCCGCCGCGGCAGGCGGGAGAGTCGGGAATCGCTGCCTCGCGCTCGCTCCATTCGCCGGGCTCGTGCAAGTGCAGCGCCAGGGCATGGACCGGGCCGGCGAGTTCGCTCGCGAGCAACTGGTAGACCTGCCGGTGCCGCGCGACCCGGCTCGCTCCGGCAAAGCGCGACGAGACGACGGTGATGCGGAAATGCGAATCGGTCGCCGTGCCGCCGTGCATGTGGCTCTCGTTGCGCACTTCGAGGAACGAAGGCGCGAAGGCCTGCTGCAGTTTCTCCTCTAAAAGCTCTTGCATCTGCCATCTCCTGGCGGGGCGCGCTACCATAGGCCGGAAGCCCAGTATATCAAGCCCAGTCGTGTCGGCAGCCGAAAATTCGACCCGGGCAAAATAGCGCGGCCAGTTTTGGAGTTTTCGACCGCAAACCGCCCGACTTGATCGATTTCGCAGAGGAAGCCCGTGGCAATCTCCTGGTACCCCGGACACATGCACAAGGCGCGCAAGGAGCTTCGCGCACTGCTGCGCGGGGCGAAACTCGCGATCGAAGTGCTCGATGCGCGAATTCCCGCCGCGAGCAGCAACCCGCTGCTCGCCTCGATGCGCCAGGGGCTGCCGACCATCCGGATTCTCAACAAGACCGACCTCGCCGACCCGGCCGCTACCTGCGCCTGGCGGCAGCATTTCGCTCGCGAACGTGGCGGCGGCTGCCTGACCCATGGCCGCGACAAGCCCATCGACCGCCATGCCCTGCCCGCCCTCGCCGCGCAGCTCGCGGGCTCGTCCGCGGCAGCGGCGCCGAAGCCCGGCGAGATCGCCATCATCGGCATTCCCAACGTCGGCAAGTCCTCCCTGCTCAATCATTGCATCGGCCGCAAGCTGGCACGAACGGGCAACGTTCCGAGCGTCACCCGAAGCCAGCAGGCAGTGCGCCTGGCAGCGGGCTGGCGTCTCGTCGACACGCCAGGCATGTTGTCGCCAAGGCTTTCCGACCAGCGTGCCGCCTTGCTCATGGCGAGCGTCGGCAGCATCGGTGCGGCTGCCATCGACGAGCTCGAAGTCGCCGAGTTTCTCGCGCAACTGCTCTTGCAGCGCCACCCCGAAAGGCTTGCCGAACGCTATCGCCTCGAAGCGACCGATATCACCTGCGAGGATTTCTTTGCTAGCATTGCCGCCGTGCGCGGCGCCCTGCGCAGCGCCGGTCGCGCCGACCTCGGCAAGGCTGCGGAAATGCTCCTGCACGATTTCCGCGCGGCACGGCTCGGCAGAATCACTCTCGAACATCTGCCGGATGATGATTCCGGCCAAGCGGACGACCCATGAGCAATGCCATAGCCCCTGCTTTCCCCAGCGACGAGGCCGAACGCGCCACGCTGGCGCACCCGGCTTTCCTGCGCAAGCAGGTCTGCCACGTTCCCTCGCTCAAGCTCACGGTGGCGGCATACGAGCATCGCGCCACGGGTGCGCTGCACTACCACCTCGATAGCGATCACCGCGAAAACGTCTTTCTCGTCGCGTTCCGCACCGCGCCGATGGATTCGACCGGAGTCGCCCACGTGCTCGAGCACACGAGCCTGTGCGGCAGCGCCAGGTTCCCGGTTCGTGACCCGTTCTTCATGATGACGCGGCGATCACTCAACACCTTCATGAACGCTTTCACCAGCAGCGACTGGACCGCCTATCCTTTCGCAAGCAAAAATCGGAAAGACTTCAATAACTTGCTGCAAGTGTACATGGATGCTGCATTCTATCCGAACCTGGAAGAGCTCGATTTTGCCCAGGAAGGCCACCGCCTCGAATTTGCCGACCCCGCCGACCCGAACAGCGAGCTTCTCGTCAAGGGAGTCGTCTACAACGAGATGAAAGGCGCCATGAGCTCGCCGGTCAGCGTGCTCTGGCACACCATGTGCCGCTACCTGTTTCCCGAAACGACGTATCACTTCAATAGTGGCGGCGATCCAGGCGAGATTCCCAAGCTCGGCTACCAGCACCTCGTCAATTTCCATCGCCGCCACTATCATCCGGGAAATTCGGTTTTCATGACTTTTGGCGACATTCCGGCAAGCGAGCATCAGGGGAATTTCGAACAGCTTGCCCTCGCCGGTTTCGTGCGGCTCGACGAGCCCGTGCATATCGCCGACGAATCGCGCTACCACGCTCCCCTGCGAGTCGAGGAGCGTTATGCGGTCGAAGCCGGCGACGACGGGCGCAAGACCCACGTCGTGCTCGGCTGGCTGCTCGGTCACGGCAGCGATCTCGAACAGCAGTTCCGCACTCAGTTGCTCGCCAGCGTGCTGTTCGACAATAGCGCCAGCCCTCTCGCCAGGGCGCTCGAATCCTCGAGTCTCGGCACCGCGCCTTCGCCGCTGTGCGGGCTAGAATCGTCGCATCGCGAAATGAGCTTTTTGGCCGGACTCGAAGGCTGCGAGGCGAACGCGACGATCGCCGTCGAGAAACTGATTCTCGATACCCTCGAACACCTCGCCGAAAACGGAGTCGCCCAGGAACAGGTCGAGGCGGCCTTGCATCAGCTCGAACTCGAGCAGCGAGAAATCAGCGGCGGCAGCTATCCTTATGGGCTGCAACTGATACTCGCGGGCCTGCCTGCGGCAATTCATCGCGGCGACCCGGCAGCAATGCTCGACCTCGACCCGGTGCTGGCGAAACTGCGCGAGCAGATCCGCGATCCGGGTTTTGTGCCCTCCCTCGTTCGCGAATTGCTGCTCGACAACCCCCATCGCGTCACCCTGACCCTGCTTCCCGATTCGCAGCTCGCAGCGCGCCGCGCCGAAGCTGAACAGCGCCGCCTCGCGGCGATTCGCGAATCCTTGCCCGGGGAGCAGCGCAAGGCGATCGTCGAGCGCTCGCGGCGCCTGCACGAGCGGCAGATGCTCGAGGACGATGCCGAAGCGCTTCCCCGAGTCGGACTCGAAGATGTGCCAAAGGATCTGCACGAGCCCGAGCGCCAGCCGTCGTGGCTGCCCGATGGCGGCGGCGAGGTGAGTTTTTTCGGCCAGGGCACCAATGGCCTAGCGTACCAGCAAGTCGTTTTCGAGCTGCCATCGCTCGCCGACGAACTGCTCGAGGTTCTGCACCTCTACTGCGCGTGCTTCGGCGAGTTGGGAGTGGGTGCGAAAGATTACGCCGAGGTGCAGACCTGGCAGGCGAGCGTTGGCGGCGGAGTCAACGGCTTCAGCACGATCCGCGCCCATCGCGGCGACGTGCAGACGCACCACGCGCTGTTCAGCGTTTCGGCAAAATGCCTGCTCGGCAGGCACCGCGAGCTTGCGCACCTGCTGCGCGAGACGATCGATAAGCTGCGCTTCGACGAGGCAGGCCGCCTGCGCGAGCTGCTCGAACAGATCCAGGCGCGCAAGGAAAACAGCATCACCTCCCGGGGGCACGCCCTCGCGATCAACCTGGCATGTAGCCACATGAGCTCCGGCGCCCTGCTCTCGCACCGCTCCACAGGCCTGGAAAGCATCCGCCGGCTACGCGGGCTCGTGGGCGAGCTGCCTGAGGCCCAGGCACAGCACGAGCTGCTCGAAAGGCTGTGCCGCCTGCACAAGGAAATTGCAAGCAGCGAGAAGCAGTTTCTGCTCATCGGCGAGCAACAGCATCGCGAGCGCCTGCTCGGCGAACTTGCCGAAAGCTGGTCGGGAGCGCCGGCAGGCAAGACCCAAGCAGCCTTTGCCTTGCCTGCCCTGCGCGAGCGCAAGCGCGAACTCTGGACCACCGCGACCGAAGTCAACTTCTGCGCCAAGGCCTGGCCAACGGTCTCCGGCGACCATGCCGACAGTGCCGTCCTGCACGTGCTCGCGCGCTTCATCAACAACGGCTTCCTGCATCGCGCGATTCGCGAGCAGGGAGGCGCCTATGGCAGCGGCGCGAGCCAGAACGCCAATGTTGCGGCCTTCCAATGCTTTTCCTATCGAGACCCGCGCCTGCAGGAGACCTTGCAGGACTTCGATCGCGCTCTCGAATGGGTCGTCGATGGCAGGCACCAGCAACGCCAGCTCGAGGAGGCGATTCTCGGAGTGATCGCCGCGATGGACAAGCCCTCGTCCCCCGCCGGAGAAGCCAAGGCGGCGTTTTACGATCACCTGACGGGGCGCGCGCTCGAACAGCGCCGCGCCTTCCGCGAACGCGCGCTGGCAACGACCCTCGATGACCTGCGACGAGTCGTGCAAAGCCATTTCGACCCCGCCCAGGCGAGTTTTGGCATCATCAGCAGCGCCGAACGCGCCGATGAGCTGCAAATCGAGGGCCTGCAAGTCGTGAACCTGTGACCGGACGCTGCGAATCCTGCCTGTTTTGGCATTTTTCCCCGGGAGAGGGAACTTTTCCCGCAAGGTCCAGTCCCATCAAGCGTAGGTGAATTATGGTCGGCAAACGGTTTGACGAGGCTGAACCCTGATTCATTGATCTCTCCCTTGAAGGCAAGTTTGGCTCGGCACGCAAGTGCCGGGCCTTTTTTGCGTCTTGCTTGCGCCTTGACCCGCCAGCAGCCACGACGACGAAACCGTCAAGGCCAGCACGCGGAACTGCCGCATTTCCGCCCCGAATCGCATACAATGCCAGCGAATTCGGACTTTTGGGCGCCTCGCCAGCGCTGGCGATCCGTCGAGCAGCGAAATGCAGCCAACCGATATCAGCAATCCCGACTACTTCCACAAGGTGGTCGACTGCCAATGGGCCTGCCCTGCGCATACCCCGGTTCCCGAATACATCCGCCTGATCGCGGCGCGGCGCTATACCGACGCGTACATGATCAACTGGGAGTCGAACGTGTTCCCGGGGATTCTTGGCCGCACCTGCGACCGCCCCTGCGAGCCTGCTTGCCGACGAGGCCGGGTCGAGGAGCAACCCGTTGCGATTTGCCGCCTGAAGCGAGTCGCCGCCGACTACAAGTCGGACATCGCCGCGCGGCTGCCCAAGGTTCCCAAGCGCAAGAACGGCCGAAGAATCGCCCTCGTCGGCGCCGGCCCCGCCTCGCTGACGGTTGCCCGGGACCTGCTGCCGCTCGGCTACGAGATCGTCGTGTTCGACCGCGATGGCGCCGCCGGCGGCGCGATGCGCACGCAGATCCCGCGCTTTCGCCTCCCCGCCAAGGTGCTCGAAGAGGAGCTGCACTACATCCTCGACATGGGAGTCGAATGCCGTTTCGGCAGCGCGGTCAGCAGCATGAGGGCCCTGCTCGCCGAGGACTTCGATGCGGTCTTCGTCGGCACCGGGGCGCCGCTGGGCAAGACCCTGCAACTGCCGGGCCACGAAGCCGCCGCGACGAACGTTCATACCGGAATCGAATGGCTGGCGAGCGTCGCTTTCGAGCACATCGACTCGATCGGCGAAAAGGTCATCGTGCTCGGTGGCGGCAATACCGCGATGGATTGCTGCCGCAGCTCGAAAAGGCTTGGCGGCAAGGATGTCAAGGTCGTCGTCCGTAGCGGTTTCGACGAAATGAAGGCGTCGCCCTGGGAAATCGAGGACGCCATCAACGAGGACATCCCGATCGTCAATTTCTGCGTGCCGAAACGCTACCTGATCGAGAACGGCAAGCTGACGGGAATGGAATTCGAGAAGGTGCGCCGGGAATACGACAGCGATGGCAGGCGCTTGCTCGTCCCCACCGGCGAGGAACCGCTGATCCTTCCCTGCGACGACGTGCTTTGCGCGATCGGCCAGGAAAATTCCTTCCCCTGGATCGAGCGCGACCTCGGCATCGAGTTCGACCGCTGGCAATTGCCCGTGCTCGACAAGACGAGCTTCCAGTCGACCCACGAAAAGGTTTTCTTCGGCGGCGACGCCGCGCTCGGGCCCGACAACATCATCACTGCGGTCGCCCACGGCCACGCCGCAGCGCTTTCGATCCACCTGTTCTGCCAGGGCCGCAACGTCAACGACCGCCCAGCCGACCTGAGCACGCTGTCGAGCGAGAAAATGGGAATCCATCAGTGGTCCTACGACAACGACATCAGCCACGACCAGCGCTACGCCGTTCCCCACGCAGCCAAGGAACAAACGCTCAACGACATCAACGTCGAAGTCGAGCTCGGCTTCGATGAAGCGCTCGCCCACGCCGAGACCTTGCGCTGCCTCAACTGCGACGTGCAAACGGTGTTCGCCGCACCCTCGTGCATCGAATGCGATGCCTGCGTCGACATCTGCCCCACCGACTGCATCACTTTCACCGCCAACGGCGAAGAGGCCGAACTGCGCGAGCGGCTCCTGGCGCCGGCCGGGAACCTTGAACAGGACCTGTACGTGTCGAACCCCCTCGGCACCGGGCGAATCATGGCGAAGAACGAGGATCTTTGCCTGCACTGCGGGCTCTGCGCGGAGCGCTGCCCCACCGCAGCCTGGGACATGCAGAAGTTCCTCTTCAATCCGGCCAAGGCGGTCAACGCATGAGTAGCTCCTGCCCCGCGCCCGGAGCTTCGCGGCGCACTTCGCGCAAGCAGTCGGGAGTCAACGATTTTGTCGTCAAGTTCGCCAACGTCAACGGTTCGGGCTCGGCGAGCGCCAACAACCTTTTCGCCAAGGCGATCTTCCGCATGGGGATCCCGGTCAGCCCGCACAACATCTTTCCATCGAACATCCAGGGGCTGCCGACCTGGTACGAGGTGCGGGTCAACGAGCGGGGCTACCTCGGCAGGCGCGAAGGCGTCGACCTGATGGTCGCCATCAACGAGCAGACGATCGCCAGGGACATCGAGTCCGTGCTCGCCGATGGCTATGTGCTCTACGATTCGTCCAAGCCTCTCAGGCCACTGCGCAAGGACTTGAACTTCCTGCCGATCCCCCTGCGCGACATCTGCCTGCGCGAATTCGAGCATCCGGGCCAGCGGCAGTTGTTCCAGAACATCGTCTACGTCGGTGCCCTCGCGGCATTCCTCGCGATCGATTTCGAAATCCTCACGGGAATGATTAGCCAGCAGTTCCGCGGCAAGGAAAAACTGATCCTGCCGAATGTCCACGCCCTCGAGCTCGGCTATCAATACGCCAAGGACCATTTCGACTGCCCGCTGCCGATCCGCCTCGAGGCTTCGGACCGGGCCCGGGGAAAGATCCTCATGGACGGCAATACCGCGATCGGGCTCGGCTGCGTCTATGGTGGCGCGACCATCGCCTCGTGGTATCCATTGACGCCGTCGACTTCGGTGGTCGATTCCTTCGGCAAGTACTGCAAGCGCCTGCGAATCGATCCGGGAACAGGCAAGAGGAAGTTCGCCATCGTCCAGGCCGAGGACGAGCTCGCGGCGATCGGCATCGCCATCGGCGCCGGCTGGAATGGCGCCAGGGCTTTTACCGCTTCGAGCGGCCCCGGAGTCTCGCTGATGCAGGAATTCCTCGGGCTCGCGTATTTCGCCGAAGTTCCCGTAGTGCTGTTCAACATTCAGCGAGTCGGCCCTTCGACGGGAATGCCGACCCGCACTCAGCAGGGCGATTTGCTCACCTGCGCCTTCGCCTCCCACGGCGACACGCGGCAGATCCTGCTCTTCCCCAGCACTCCCCGGGAATGTTTCGAGTTCGCCGCAGCCTCTTTCGACATCGCCGAGCGCTTGCAGACCCCGGTGATCGTCATGAGCGACCTCGAGCTGGGAATGAACGAGCACCTCTGCGAACCCCTCGCCTGGGACGATTCGCGCCGCTACGACCGCGGCAAGCTTCTCGACGCCGAGGCCCTCGATGAACTCGAAAGCTTTGGCCGCTATGCCGATGTCGATGGCGATGGCATCCCCTGGCGAACGCTTCCCGGCGCCCATCCCGACAAGGGCAGCTATTTCACCCGGGGGAGCTCGCACAACGCCATGGCGGCGTATACCGAGGATGGTGACGTCCACGCCGAAGTCATGGACCGGCTGGCGAGAAAATTCGCCAACGCGCCGCAGCACCTGCCCGAGCCCGAGCTCGAAACGGCAGGCCAGCGCTACGGCATGATCCATTTTGGCAGCACCGCAAGCGCCATCGCTGAAGTCCGCGACGCACTCGCCCAGCAGGGAATCGTGCTCGACACGCTGCGCATCCGCTCGTTTCCCTTCCACGAGGAAGTGTCGCGCTTCATCGAGGCCCACGAATGCGTCTACGTCGTCGAGCAGAATCGCGACGCGCAAATGAAGAGCCTGCTGCAAATCGAGTGCAAGGCGGCGAATTACGAAAAGCTGCGCCCGATCCTCAGCTACAACGGCGTGGCGATCAGCGCCGAGCATATCGAGGCGGCGATCTTGCAGGACCAGCCGAGCCTGGCGCAGCTCGCCTCGGCCTGAGCCGGAAACAGATCATGAGTTACATCTCCAAACCCAGGTTCCATCATCCGCAGCTCGAGAAGAACGCCCTGGGCTACGTCAGGCGCGACTACGAAGGCACCCTGACGACGCTCTGCGGAGGCTGCGGCCACGATTCGATCAGCGCGGCGATCATTCACGCGGTCCATGCCATGTCGCTGGCGCCGCACCGAATCGCCAAGGTTTCGGGGATCGGCTGCTCGTCGAAGATTCCCTCGTATTTTCTCAGCAAGTCCCATGGCTTCAATTCGGTGCATGGCCGCATGCCCTCGGTCGCCACCGGCGCCAATCTCGCCAATCGCGAGCTGCTATACCTCGGAATCTCCGGCGACGGCGACACCGCGTCGATCGGCCTCGGCCAGTTCTGCCACATCGTCAGGCGCCGCATCAACATGCTCTACATCGTCGCGAACAATGGCGCCTATGGCTTGACCAAGGGCCAGCTTTCGGCCACGGCCGACCTCGGATCGAGAACCAAGTTCGGCGAGGAAAGCCAGTTCGACAATATCGATCTCGTCAGCCTGGCGATCGATCTCGGCGCGAGCTTCGTCGCGCGAAGCTTCTCCGGCGACAAGGATCAGCTCGTGCCGCTCATCCAGGCGGGCCTGAGCCACCGGGGCTTCGCCATGATCGATGTCGTTTCGCCCTGCGTGACCTTCAACAACACGCCGCATTCGACCCATGGCTACAAGAACGCCTGGGAAAACAGCGTCATGCTCAGCGAAATCGATTTCGTCCCGATGCGCGAGGAGATCACCGCTAGCTACGACGCAGGCAAGGATCACGAAATCACCTTGCATGACGGCTCAGTGATCCACCTGCACAAGACCAGCGAAGGCTACGACCCGAGCAAGCGCGAAAGCGCGCTTCGCCACCTCAACGCCTGCAAGAGCGAAGGCAGGATCGCCACCGGCCTGCTCTACATCAACCAGTTGCAGTCCGACTTCCACGAACTCTCCGACAGCGTCGACAAGCCCTTCAACAGCCTCAACGAGCACGACCTGTGCCCAGGCGCCGAAGTCCTGGAAGACATCAACGAAACCTTCATGTAGCTCTTCCATTGCGAAGATGACGGCGGAATCTGCCATCTCGACAGGAAGCGCAGCCCTCCCATATCCAAACCGCGAGATGAGCCCCAGCCTTGCCATCCTTGGCAAGGCGTTCACTCCTCCATGGAACTTCCAGTATCCCTGAACGAAGCCCCCAACGTTACTCCCCCTTGAGGGGGAGTCGCAGAGGACAAGCCGTCAGGCGCAGGCCGATGCGGCGGAGGGGGTATTCGTTCGCGAAATGCAAATAAAATGAAAACTAATAGTAATGTTATTGTCGTATTAAAGTGGTACGCTGTGTCTTTTTGGAAATACTTTGCTGGTATTTTTAGATTGCTTTAGAAAGCTCTTTTTGGGGAAACCATTTACAAAATTGAGGCAAGACAAATGGAAGGGATGACCTGCTCACTGCATGAACATTGCGTATCGCGGCTTCATCGCGCTGCATCGGCACTCCTGCTTGCGCTGGCTGCGTTGCTCGCGATCGCGCCGCTCGCCGCCGTCGCTGCCGACGCGGTGCCGAAGAGCCTGACGCTTTCCCGGCCCGACGTGCTCGTCGCCGAGAACCGCGGCTTCAAGACCCACACCGTGCAGCTTTCCGCAGCGCCGAGTGCCGCGGTCACCGTGGCGGTCTCCTCGAGCGACAGCTCGGCTGCAACGGTGTCGCCAGCTTCGCTCGTCTTCACGACGACGACCTGGAGCACTGCGCAGACCGTCACCGTTACCGGAGTCGACGACGATGCCCAGAACCCGGGCAACGAGCGCAGCGGAATCAGCATCAACCATCTTGCCACGAGCGCCGATCAGGGCTATCAGGGCCAATCGGCCGCGGCCGCAGTTCGCGTCATCGACGACGAGACCGCGAGCGTCGACGGCGCCGTGCTTTCCGCAGTGCTGCTTGTCGAGGAGGTTGTCACTCCCCAGGGCTACCATGGCCTTGGCTACTCAGAGAACAGCGCCCAGCTCGGAATTTTCGGCGTGCTGACCGACGACGTCCTCGAAGGCTTCGGCAGCGGCTACCGGCTCGTCGCCGCCTACGAGGACCGGGCCTTCCCCGATCGGCTCTTCGTCCTCTTCGACGATGACGACGGCAGCAGCGGTTACAGCCACCACCTTCCCCAGGCGTTCCGCGACCGGCTCGTGCTGCAGCTCGGCACGGGGCCTTCGGCGAGCGTCATGACCGTCGGTTCGGACGGCAACACGTTTCGCAACAGCATTTTCTGGAGCGACGGCGACATCTACGAGCTGTACCTGGTCGACCCGACCCCGACCGGAGTCGTCGCGGTCCCCGGCACGGCGAGAACCACAGTTTCGTGGACCTCCCTCGACAGCGCAACTTCGTACCAGCTCCGCTACCGCGAGTCCTCCACTTTCGACTGGACCGACATCGGCGGCGACGAGGCGAGCGGTCACGTGATCTCTGGCCTGAGCAACGGCACCACCTACGAAATCCAGGTCGGCGCGGTGATGGGAGGCAACACGTACTGGGGCGACGCCGTCGAGACGACTCCCGCGCTGCGCGAGCTCGAGTTTTCTGCGGCCTCCCGCGCCGCCCTCGAAGACGGCGGCACGGCGACTTGGACCGTGGCGCTTGCCGAACTGCCAGCAGCCAGCGTCAGCGTCGCCATCGCCTCGGGCGACACGAGCATTGCAATGGTCTCGCCGACCTCGCTGACCTTCACTCCCGGGGACTGGGACACTCCCCAGACCGTGACCCTCACCGGAGTCGATGACGACTCCCAGAACACCGGCAACCGGCGCGACACCACGATCAGCCACACCGCGACGAGCGCCGATGTCGACTACCAGGGAGTGACCGCGACGCTCGCGGCGCGCGTCGTCGACGATGAGACCGCGACCGTCGATGGCGCTTTTCTCTCGACCATGATGGTGGTGGGAAGCAGCGGCATTTCGACTGGATATTCGGGCGTTTCCGGCAGCGAGTACGGCGAGCTGTCCGCCACTTCCCTGGGTGGTACCGGCAGCGGCTTCACCCTGCGCGACTTTCACGACATTGCGGCCAGCGCGCGGCCATCGATCACGTTTCTCGACAGCGCCGGCAGCGCGGCGTTTCTGCCAGGCGCACTTGCCGAAGGTTTCGTCGTGCAGCGCGGCGCCGGGGCAATGGCGTCGCGATGGGCCGCCGTGCAAGACTCGGCGACGTCGTACCGGCTTGTCGCCGGCAGCTCGCTGAGCCTGACTCCAGGCAGCATCGACGAGTTGCACCTGCTCGACGTCACGCCGCGGCAAGTGCTGATTGCCCCAGGCAACGGCAGTCTCAGCGTGTCCTGGGGCGCCAGCGCCATCGCCAGCGCCCACCATGTTCGTTACCGGGAGGCATCGGCCCCCGATACGACAGCCTGGAGCGAAAGCAGCGGCAGCGAGACGAGCGGTCACACCATCACCGGCCTGAGCAATGGAACGGCCTACAGCATCGAGGTCGGCACCGTCTTCGATGGCCATACGTACTGGGGGAGCGCCGTCGAGGCCACTCCCACGAGCAAGTCGATCACGCTTTCCGCGACAAGCCTCTCCGTGTTCGAGAACGGCACGCACAGCATGGCGACGTGGACGGTGCAACTCTCCGAGGCGCCGAGTGCCGATGTCAGCCTGGCGCTGGCGCCGTCCCTGGCTTCGGCCGCCACGCTGTCATCGACTGCACTGATCTTCACCAGCAGCAACTGGAACATCGCCCAGACCGTCACCGTCAGCGCAGTCGACGATAGCAGCCAGAACCCGGGCAACAGGCGCGATGTCAGCGTCGTGCATCGGGCAACGAGCAGTGACAGCGGCTACAACCATCAGTTCGCCAGACTGCAAGTCGCGGTGGTCGATGACGAGGTCGAAAGCGTTGCAAACGCCTTCCTCTCGACCGTGCTGCTCGCAGGGGAAGGAGTCGTTGGAGGGGTTTCCGCCAGCGGCTACCTGTCCGGCAGTTTCGGTTTCCTGACCAGCAACGCCTTGTCGGGAGTCGCGAGCGGCTACACGATCCATGAGATTGCCGATCATGGCAGCCTGTCCCTGCTGACATTTCGGGACAGCGGTGCAAGCGCCGCCTATCTGCCAAGCCCCCTCGACGGCGAATTCGTCATCCAGCTCGGCACCGGAACGACCGCGAGCCGCTGGCGCGCCGAAGGCATTTCCACTGGCAATGCGGGAAGCTACCAGGCCGCCCCGGGCAGCGCCCCGTCGTTCAGCGATGGCGGCATCTACGAGCTGCACCTGCTCGACGTCACGCCGCGAGGCATTGCGGTGGAATCCGGTAACGGCACACTGATCGTGACTTGGACCGACAGCGCCATCGCCAGCACCCACCACGTTCGCTACAAGGCCCAGGGCGCCAGCGACTGGAGCGAAATCAGCGGCAGCGAGGTGAGCGGCCTCGCAATCACCGGCTTGAGCAATGGCACGACCTATGGCATCGAGGTTGGCGCAGTCGTCGACGGTCACACGTATTGGGCGAACGCTGTCGAAGCCGCTCCCACGGCCAAGGAGATCACGCTTTCCGCAACGAGCCTCGCCGTGTTCGAGGATGGCGGAACTGCAACGTGGACGGTGCAGCTCTCCGAAGCGCCGAGCGCCGAAGTCACCGTGACGGCTTCTGCCTCTCCGGTCTCCGCCGCAACGGTGTCGTCGGCGACTGGCCCGGTCTCGCCCGACCCCACCGAGCCAGAACTGCTGGTTTTCACCCCAAGCAACTGGGATACTGCCCAGACCCTCCTGGTGACCGGGCTCAACGACAGTAGCCAGAACCCGGGCAACGAGCGCGAAGTCATCATCAGCCATGCTGCAACGAGCAGCGACGCCGCTTACAACCAGCGCAACGCCAGCCTGAACGTTGCGGTGATCGACGACGAGAGCGATACCGTTGCGGAGGCTTTTGCTTCCCTGGTGCTGCTTGCAGCGGACGATCCGTTGAATTCGGCCCGGGCCGGCTATCGGCTCAGCGACAGCGATGCCTATGGCTCGGTATCCAGCATCACGCTCTCCGGCGCCGCCAGTGGCTACACGCTGACCGGGCTGCTGGAAGACGACGGCTTTGCCGGCCGCCCCTATCTGATCTTCGCCGACAGCAGCGGAACCCGGGCAGCGCTGCCGAGCCCTCTCGACGGCAGCTTCGTCGTCCAATTGGGCTCGGCAGCGTCGGCATCGCGCTGGCGGGCTGAATCGCGAAGCGGGAACCTCGGCTTCCAGCTCGCTGCGGGAAGCAGCCTGTCGTTCACGGCGGGTGAGGCCTATGAGCTGCATCTGCTCGACGTCACGCCGGACAGCGTCGCGGTCGCGCCAGGCGACGGCGCCTTGACCGTGACCTGGACCGGCACGCCGCTCGCGAGCTCTCACCAGCTTCGCTACAAGGCCCAGGCAGACTCCGGCTGGACCGAGCCTTCCGGCGACGAAACGAGCGGCTACCAGATCACCGGCCTGAGCAACAACAGCGTCTATAGCGTCGAGGTCGGCGCCGTCGCCGATGGCCAGACGTATTGGGCGGACGCCGTCGAGGCGACCCCTTCGGCCAAGAGCATCACGCTTTCCACAGCGAGCCTCGCCGTGCTCGAGAACAGCGGCAGTGCGACGTGGACGGTGCAACTCTCCGAAGCGCCGAGCGCCAATGTCACCGTGACCGCAACCGTTTCCCCGGCCTCTGCCGCGAGCCTGTCGATCGGCACGACCGCTTTCGACAGTGTC
Source organism: Gammaproteobacteria bacterium (assembly GCA_007571115.1). GTDB lineage: Bacteria > Pseudomonadota > Gammaproteobacteria > Pseudomonadales > Pseudohongiellaceae > UBA9145. The sequence goes on along the minus strand of RKSA01000180.1, from coordinate 911 downwards.
GAGCTGCTTTTCACCCCCAGCAACTGGAACACGGCCCAGGCCCTCACAGTGACCGGCGCCGACGACAGCAGCCAGAATCCGGGCAACGAGCGCGAAGTCAGCGTCAGTCACAGCGCAACGAGCAGCGATGGCAGCTACGACGGCGAGCGCGCCAGCTTGAGCGTTGCGGTCATCGACGATGAAAGCGAAACCGTTGCCGACGCATTCCTTTCCACCGTGATGCTCGCGGAGAGTCGCGACACCTCCACGGGGTATTCGGCAGTTTCCGGCAACGAGTATGGCCTGGTCTCCAGTACTGCCCTGGGCGGTGCCGGCAGCGGCTTCAGTCTGCGCGACTTGCACGAGGTTTCCGCCAGCGCGCGGCCTTCCATCGCTTTCCTCGACAGCAGCGGCAATGCAGCGCTGCTGCCAGCCCCGCTTGCCGGGGAGTTCGTCATCCAGAGCGGCGCTGGCGAGTCTGCGATGCGATGGCGCGCGGAGCGGGATTCGGCCACATCGTACCGGCTCGTCGCCGGCAGCTCGTTGAACTTCGCCGCTGGCGGCATTTACGAGCTGCACCTGCTCGATGTCACGCCGAGCGACGTCGCGCTGGCAAGCGATGACGGCAGCCTGAGCGTGACCTGGAGCGACACGCCGGTCGCCGGCTCCCACCAGCTTCGCTACAAGGCTCAGGGTGCCACCGACTGGATTGCGCCAACCGGCGCCGAGACGAGCGGCTATCAGATCAGCGGTCTGAACAATGGCACCGTCTACAGCGTCCAGGTCGGCGCCGTGGTCGATGACCATACCTATTGGGCGAATGCCATCGACGCGGCGCCTTCGACGAGCAGCATCATGCTTTCCACGAGCGACCTCGCCATGCCCGAGAGCGGCGGCAGCGCAACGTGGACCGTGCAGCTCTCCGATGCGCC
>RKSA01000227.1 GCA_007571115.1 Gammaproteobacteria bacterium | reverse complement strand
CCCTTGTGCTGAGCGTTTCGCTCTTGCCGGCTGGGATCGTGCAAACGACTTTCGCCGATATCGTGCAAGGCGATTTCGTTACCGCGACCCTGGAAATGCCCGACGGGACGACCGCCGAGCAGACCCTCGAAGTGGCGCTCGAACTCGAAGCCATCGGCGAGGCAGTGATCGGGCGCATGGCTGCCGACCAAGGGTTGGCGATGCACGATCTGGTCTCGGGAGTGCTCGTTACCGTCGGTCTCGGCGCTCGCGTCGAAGGAGGCGCCGTGACTGCGTCGCATTCGTCGAACCCGGCGGCGAACATCGCTGCGGTGCAATTCAAGATGGTCAGCGCCGAGGATCGCGACATCGCAACCACCGAGGTCGCCCAGCAGTGGCGCGAGCAGGCAGGAATCCTGCCCAATGTTCGCAGTGTTTCGATCAGCGGCGAGGCGCTCACGTTTGGCAATCCCGTCGAGGCCGTGCTGTCCCATCCCGATTCTGCGGTCCTCAATGACGTCGCCAGCGAGGCCTTGCAGCGCCTGCGCGCGGTCGGCGGCGTGTTCGACGTTCGCTCCGACCACGCGCCGGGCGTTCGGGAAATCCAGCTTGCATTGTCGCCGGAGGGTCGAGCGCTCGGATTGACCGAGGCCTCGCTGGCGCGTCAGGCCCAGGCGGCATTTTTCGGCGCCGAGGCGCAACGCGTGCAACGCGGCGGCGAGGAAGTCCGCGTATACGCGCGGCTGCCGGCGGGGGAACGCGACTCGATCACCGATCTGGAACGCTACCTGGTCCAGCTTCCCGGCGGCGGCAAGGCGCCGCTCGGGCACGTCGCCTCGCTGCGCTTCGGCATGGCGGCCACGGCGATTCGGCGCGAGGAAGGGCAACGCACGGTGACTCTGGCCGGCGATGTCGATCTGGCGGTGATTTCGGCGAACGAGGCGAACGCGATCCTCGCGAACGGCATCCTCGCCGAGCTTGCCGAGGCAAATCCCGGCCTGACCTACCAGTACGGCGGAACCCAGGCCCAGCAAGCCGAATCGCTGAGTTCGCTGTATCGCGGTTTCGCCATTGCGATGCTGCTGATCTATTCGCTGCTGGCGATTCCCTTGCGTTCCTATGGCAAGCCCTTCATCGTCATGTCGATCATTCCCTTCGGCCTGATCGGAGTGATTTTGGGCCATTGGGTGCTAGGCGTTCCGGTCGGCGCCTCGACCGTGATGGGGGTGCTCGGGCTGAGCGGGGTGCTCGTCAACGATTCGCTGGTGATGGTCGACTTCATCAGCCAGCGCCTGCGCGAGGGCGCCTCTCCCAGGCAAGCGGTCATCGATGGCGCCAAGGGGCGTTTCCGACCGATCGCGCTGACTTCGGTGACGACGTTTCTCGGTTTCACTCCGCTGATATTCGAGCCTTCGATCCAGGCGCAATTTTTCCTGCCATTCGCGGCGTCGCTCGGCATCGGCATCCTCGTCGCGACGGTGATCCTGATGTTGCTGGTTCCCGCGATAGCGATGTTTCAGTTACAATTCCTGCGATTCAGGAAGCATTATCCAGCAGCATGATGACATTCGCCGAAGAACTGATCTTGCTGCTACTCGACGAGTCGACGGGCTATTTCGCGCCGGTTCCGGAGTGGCGGATGTCTTGTGCCCTCGCCGGCGGAGTGCTGCTCGACCTGTCCCTGAAAAACCGCATCGATTCGGACCTCGAAACGCTCAGTCTGCTCGATGCAGCTCCCCTCGGCGACGACATCCTCGATCCGACCCTGCTCGAGATCGCCTCGGAAGGCGAGGTCAGGCACTCTCCGCAATACTGGGTGGAACGCATCGCGATCAAGCACGCAAGCGCCGTCAGTGACCTCGCTTTCGAACGTCTCACCAAGCACGGCATTCTCGACGCCCACTCGGGGGGCTTCTGGTCCCTGTCGAGCAAAGTTTCGCGGCGTGGCCACTACCCGCTGCGCGACGGCGTGGCAACCGAGGAGATCAAGACGCGCATCGCGCGCATCCTGCTCACCGACGAGCTCCCCGATCCTCGCGACCTGGCGATCATCGGCCTGCTGCATAGCTGTGGCGGGATGCGCGTGCTGCTCGAACCTGAGGAACTCGAGGAGGCGATGCCGAGGATCGAGCTATTCAGCAACATGGACGTGATCGGGCGCGGCATCAGGAGCGCGGTGCAAAGCTCGTACCGCCCCCCGGAATCCTTGCGCGCGACGGGCCGTCGCCGGGAACTGCCAAGCATCGGACTCATCGACATGATCCGCTCTCCGGCGCTGCGCGAGGGCCATTTGTCCAAGTTTTTTGCCGAACAGGCGCGCAAGCACGGGCAGATCTACCAGATCAAGGTTCCCGGGCGGAAAATGGTCGTGCTCGCCAGCGCGGAAATGAACCTTTGGACGGGGAAAAGGGGCAGGACGATCCTGCGCACCCGGGACTACCTCGAAGCGCTCCAGCAGGAGTGGGGCGCCTCGCGTTCGGTTGCCAGCATGGACGGCGCCGAGCATTTTCGCATCCGCAAGGCGATGCGCGATGGCGTTTCGCGGTCGGTACTGCTCGACCGGCTCGACGACTTCTACGCCTTCGCGCGACAGACCATGGGCGACTGGACCGACGGCAAGACGCTCGGAGGAGAAGTCGAAAGCCAGCGTCTCGCTGGCCGGCAGATCGCCGAGATGATGTGCGGAATCGATCCTTCCCAGGGGCTCCACGAGCTGCGAATCTTCGAGTACCGGGCCTTGCTCGTGCATGTCTTTGGCGTTTTGCCGCAGATTTTCCTGCGCACGCCAAGAATGAAGCGCTACCGGCAGAAAATCTCGCAGTTGTACGCCAACATCCATGCCAGCCATTCGGCTGCGCAACGCGAAGGCAAGCCGCGAGACCTGGCAGACGACCTGCTCGAGCTGCACCATTCCGACCCGCAGTTCCTGCCGGAAACCGATCTCGGTTTCGCTTTCGTCGCGGCGCTCATCGCCGGCCACTACGTTGGCAGCGCGACGGCCTTCGCCATTTACGAGATGCTGGCGAATCCAGAGCTCGGTGCGCTTCTTGTCGCCGAGGCCGATGCCCTGTTCGATGGCGGCGACCCAACCGCTGAAGATTTCACACCCGAAGCGATGGACGTCGCCTGGCGCTTCGCCATGGAGACCTTGCGGCTGCATCCGGTGATTCCGGTGCATCGGCGCACGGCGATGAATTCCTTCGAAGTCGATGGCATGGAAGTGCCGGCGTACAGCACGGTGCTGGTCGCGTACACTGCGCCGCACTTTTTCGAGGAACACTTCAAGGCGCCGGAAAAGTTCGACATCGAGCGCTACCTGCCGCCCCGGGAGGAACACAAGCAGACCGGGGCGTTCCAGCCTTTTGGCACGGGAACGCACACCTGTGGCGGCAGGCGCTGGACCGAGTTCCAGATGGCGCTGAACCTGCTGCTGATCGCGCGCCATCTCGAGCTCGAGATGGTTCCCGCGAACTATCGGCTCAAGAACAGCCCCTTGCCGAAGATGAGCCCGGCGAAAAGCTTCAAGTTCCGCGTCAAGCGGGTTCGCCACCCATTGCCCTGAGATCTGGCCGGTCTCCCCGGGCCGTTGTCGATGCGGGCTGCTGTCGATGTTCGAGTGATCGAGCGGCGATCCAGGCGCCAGCAGGAACGGCGCGATATCAGCCCCAGACTCGCAGCATCTCCCAGGTCAGGCAAATCACCAGGGGCCCAAAACCGAGCACGCTGCCGACGTACAGGCTGACCTTGTGTGCGACCGGCGGGAGCAGCTTTCCGCGAAGCCATTCCACGGCGCCCGTCAGTATTGCGCGGCCGTCGACCACGGGCCCGGGCAACGAATTGATGATGCCGAATCCGATCGAGAACAGCGCCGCGATCTTCAGATAGTCGCTCCAGCCGAGGTCGCTGGCGTCGAGCCCGAGCTGGCTGAGCTGCAAGCCGCCAAGAAAATTGACGATGCGCATTTCGCCAAAGATCATCTGGAAGCCCGCTGCGGCTGTCGACCAGATGATTCGCCACGTGTCGACGAGGCCGGCGCCGATGCGAGTGAACACATTGCCCGCTGCCTCTGCCGGCGAGCTGGCAGTGATGCCGAAGGCCTCGAACATGTCGATGCGGAAGGCGTCGCCCTGCCAGTCGGAAATGGACATTTCCAGCCGCCGCGACTCGCTGCCTGCTTCGGCGCCGATAACTTCGAGGGTCAGATTGCCGGTATCGCCGACGCGGCTGACGATGTGCAGGCCGACATCGGTCCAGGTTTCGGTTTCGCGGCCGTCCACGGCAACGATGCGGTCGCCGTCGCGAAGTCCTGCCTGATAGGCAGCGCCATCGACATCGGTTGCGCCGACGACCGCCGTCGGCGACTGCTGGAACGAATACGCGAAAAGCAGCAGCACGAGCGCGCAGAACAGGTTCATCGCCGGGCCTCCCGAGGCGACCAGCATGCGTTGCAAGGGAGGCGCCGCATCCCAAACCTTGTCGTCGATCTCGGAGAACGCGGCGGGAAAGATTCCCAGGCAGAATTCGGTGCCATGGCGGTCTTTCCACGAATGCCAGGCAGGGCCAACCCCGAAGCGCATCCGCTCGACAGGCACGCCGCACCAGCGTGCCACCAGGAAATGGCCGAATTCGTGCAAGTTGATAAAGATCGGCACGGCAACGAGCAATACGATCACGATATCCATCACGGCATCCTCCTTTGGATGGTCAACCGTTACACTGCGAATCCCATGAGCCCCGCGAGTCGCATGAGTCCGAAACTATCACTTCGCGAAGTCCAGCGCCACGGCATTGCCGCTTTGGCCCCGATTCGCGAGAGTCTCTCCGGCTTGCATCGCGCGATCTGGGGCGCACTGCCATGCGAGAGGTCGGGTTATAACGAAAAACTCCCATGAACGTCAATGAGCCGGTTCATTGGCGGGGAGTGGCTGGGGGTGACGGCGAGTCGGGGTAGAACTGCTGGCAGTATCTGCGATACAGGCCGATTTGACCGTCGGCCTGGCAGAGTTTCGGTTTGCCATTGAAGCGTTTTGTCTCCCAGATGGAGACGTCCTGCAAGACATCGAGTTTCTGGCTGCTCAGCAGGAACTCGTTCATCAGCTTGCTGCGCCATTTCCGGGGAACCCATTTCATGCCGATGAGGAAACGTTTTGGCTTGGGCAGGGCTCTGACCTGGCCGGCCAGCGTCATTTTGAGCGTTTCGCCATCGGTCATGGCGCCGAGCACCCAAAGCCGCGCCTCCATGCCGATCGTGTGTTCGCGCACGCGAACCAGCGAGTAGCCGAGTCCGTGGACGTGGGCCTCTGCCGTGACATCGTGGTTGAGAGGGAAGATTCCCGCGATCTTGCGCTCCCGGAAGAAGTGGAACTTGCTCAGCAGATGGGCGCCGTTCACTTCGACAGCTCCGATCTGGTAGACGTCGCGATAGCCGTGGATCGCTCGCAAATGGCCCAGATCCACGGAATTTTCGCTAGTCTCCTGGGGATGCGAGCGGAACTCGAGCCGCCGCCAGCCCAGCGGGCTCCAGTCGGGGTCATGGGGCAGCTTGGGCAACTCGAATTGCGCAGGCCGGCCATGATGGCCCCACCAGGCGAACACCATTCCTTCGGACTCGCAGGTCTCGTACAACTGCAATCGGGCCCGTGCCGGAGGCGGCGCGTTGGGAGTCGAGACGCAATGGCCCGCACCGTTGAATTCGAAGCCGTGGAAAGGGCAGACCAGGCGCCCTTGGCAGACCTTGCCGCCGGCTTGCGGCCCGAGGTGGGCGCCCATGTGCGGGCAATAGGCATCGGCGACGCGAACCTCGCCGCCTTCATCGAGCCAGGCGACGATCTGCTGCCCCATCCAGTTTCGCGAGATGAGCTTTTCCCTTGCGATTTCCCTGCGCAGCTCGACGAGATACCAGCCTTCGGGAAAAGGCGGCAGGCGATGCTCCCCGCTGTTGTTCGCTTTGCTCATGGTTCGATCCGAGTGCCAGTTCTGCCGCGAATCTACCGCAAGCACCGCTCCGCCACAAGCGGGGATTCTTTGCCCCGGGTGTCGCTGAACTCGTATAATCGGCTTTTCTCTTGCGGGCCTTTGACGATGCAACATCGAATTCTCCAGCTTCTCGTTTCCTTCACGATCCTGTCGTTCGCCATTCCGGCCTGGGCCGAAGGAGGGCGGATTCCGACCCATGCCAAGAACGGCATGGTCAGCAGCGCCTCGCGGCTGGCGTCGGAAGTCGGCATGGAAACCTTGCGCAATGGCGGCAATGCCGTCGATGCTGCGGTCGCGACCGCGTTTGCCTTGGCGGTCACCTGGCCAAGCGCCGGCAATATCGGTGGCGGCGGCTTCCTCGTCTACCATGGCAACGATGGCCACGCCACGACCTTCGATTTCCGCGAGAAGGCGCCACTCGCCGCGACCGAAGAAATGTATCTCGGAGTTGACGGGCGAGTCGCCAACAACTCCAATCATTTCGGGCCTTTGGCGATTGGCGTTCCGGGCACCGTGGCAGGCCTGTGGAAGGCGCATCAGGAACTCGGCAAGCTGCCCTGGGCCGCGCTCGTGGCGCCGGCGGTTCGGCTCGCCCGGGAAGGCATTCCGATCAGCTACACCTTGCAATGGAGCTTCACGCGCAATGCGCGGCGTTTTCAGCAGTATCCATCGAGCGCGGCGGTTTTTCTCAAGGCCGACGGCAGCTTCTACGAATTGGGTGATCTGTGGCTGCAGCCCGACCTCGCGGCGACGCTCGAACTGATCCAGCAAAACGGCAGGGACGGCTTCTACGCCGGCGAGAACGCGCGCCGCCTGGCAGCGTTCATGGCCGACATCGGCGGCCTGATTACCGAAGAGGATCTGGCCTTGTACGAAGCCATCGAGCGCGAACCGATCCGCAGCAGCTACCGTGGCCACGAGATCATCAGCATGCCGCCGCCGAGCTCGGGAGGCGTCGTGCTCGTGGAAATGCTCAACATCCTCGAGGGCTTCGATCTTGCCGAAATGGGGCACAACTCGGCGCAATACCTGCACGTGCTCACGGAGACGATGCGCCGCGCCTATGCCGACCGCGCCGAACACCTCGGCGACCCGGACTTCAACGAGGGCATGCCCGTCGAGCGTCTCGTCTCCAAGCAATACGCCGACAGCCTGCGCGCCAGCATCGACCTGGAACGCGCTTCCGCCAGCGATCCGGAACAGTTCGCCCAAGCCTATGAAAGCGAGGAAACGACGCACTTTTCGGTGGTCGATAGCGAAGGCAACATGGTCAGCTTGACGTATACCCTCGAGTTTGGCTACGGCTCGGCGATCGTCGTCGAAGGCGGGGGGTACCTGCTCAACAACGAGATGGGCGATTTCAATGCCGTTCCTGGAGTCACCGATGCCAACGGCCTGATCGGCACCGCGCCGAACCTGATCCGGCCCGGCAAGCGGCCGCTGTCGAGCATGACTCCGACCATCGTCGCTGTCGACGGCAAGCCGCTGTTTGCCGTTGGCAGCCCGGGCGGCAAGACGATCATCAATACCGTGCTGCAAGTGATCCTGAACGTCATCGATCACGAGTTCAACATCGCCGAATCGATCGAGGCGCCTCGCATGCACCATCAATGGCTTCCCGACGTCACGCGAATGGAGCCGAAGGGATTTTCCCCTGACACGCGCAGGCTCTACGAGGCCATGGGGCACCGGCCCATGTCGCGAGGCACCCAGGGTGCGGCGATGGGCGTGTATCACGACCGCGAGTTGGGGCTGTTCCTCGGCGCCTCGGATTCGCGCCGCGGCGACGGCGCGGCGGTCGGCTACTAGCGCGTCAGCGCGTCAGGCTCACTCTCCGGGGCGATAACGCCGCTCGATATTGGCCTCGATGTCGTCGCGGTAGAACAGCACGTCGCGGAATTCGCCGTTGGCATACATTTCCGCCTGGTCGTCGAAGTGGGGTGACTGCGGGTCGCTGTGCAGTCCGCCGACGGTGATCGCCTTGGCGCGCAAAGGGTTGCCAAACTCGACCGCAGCGACAAAACTGTTGCCGCTCGTGCCGTACATGCGCCGGGTTCCCGGGTATTTGCGGCTGCCGAACGAGGCCAGCGCTCCCCAGCGCCCCGAAGCGAACCCGACTGGCAGACTCGGCTTGCTGTCGTCGAAACGCTGCACGATATCGCCATTGTTGCGCTGATAGCGATTGACTTCGCCCCAGGGCACCCGCCACGAACCCCAGTCGGCCTGCAATTCGGCGACGGCATCGCGCAGGGCGGTGAGCTTCTGTTCGGCGCTGGCGTTCGCTTCCATGTATTCGTAGATATTGATACCCGCTGCGCTCGCCGCCTCTCCCACCGAATCGAGCAAGGTCTGGCCCCAATACACCGCCAGGGTGGTCGCGGTCGAATCGACGCCGAACCGGTAGTCCCAGCCGGCCAGCAGGGCAAGAGGCTCTTGCAGGTCGTCGGCGGGTGCCTGTTCGGCTGCGGCGAACAAGGCTGGCAGCAGCGTTTCGAAGGCCGTCAGCAAGGGGTCGTAGGCTGCTTCGAGCAGCGAATCGAGCGTGAAATCGCTGCTTCCCTCGAGCACCCGGACTGCGTGAATCCCGCGCGGGTTTTCCGGGTTGTTTGCCATGTAGGCGGGGTAGTCCTCGGCTCGGGGGCTATGCTCGCCCGCTGCTGAAAAAGGCGTGTTGTTGGTGTTCTGGATCCAGCCATTGGCAGGGTTGAACAGCGTGATCAGCTCTTCCAGCGGATGCAGGCCCTTCCAGCCGGTGGCCGGATTGCTGCCATCGAGTGGCGCGTTCCAGTCGAAAGACGGGTCGCGGCGGGGAATGAAGTTGCCGTGGTAATACGCGATATTGCCGTCGGAATCGGCGTACACGGTGTTGTTCGAGGAATTGGTGAGCAATTCCATGCTCGCGTTGAACTCCATGTAATTGCGTGACTTGGTGCGCAGATACGATTGCGTCAAGGCGCGCACCGGCTCCTCCATGAGGCTGATGGAAACCCACTTGCCATTCTGTTCGCGGATGATTGGCCCGTGATGGCTGTGGTAGACCGTGAACTGCCGGGTCGCGAGCGAGTCGCCGTCGCGCCAGGCGATCTCGACCGTGCTTTCGCGCAAGGACCTTTCCTTGCTGCCATGGAGATAGTGGTAGCCGTCGTCGCGCTCGATGATCGTTTCGAGGTATTCGTCGATGGCGTCGGCTCGGCTCGAGGTATGCATCCAGCCAGTGTGCTCGTTGAAGCCCTGATAGATGAAGAACTGCCCCCAGGTCACCGCGCCATAGGCATTCAGCCCCTCCTCGCTGACCATGTGCAATTCGGAGCGGAAGAAGAACGAGGTATGCGGGTTGATGAGCAGTAGCGCGTTGCCCGTCGCCGAATTCTGCGGGGCGATGGCGAAACCGTTCGAGCCCCGAGGCTCCATGTCGACGACGAGTTCATTGGCTTCGGCGATCATGTCGCCGGCGCCGTAGAAGTCGCGCAGTCTGCCGATATCGACTCGTTCGATGTCGCCGCCGATCGAGCCTTCGGTAAACGTCAGCGCCATCCAGGGCTCGAAACGCCGAATCACCCGGGGCGTGACTTCGGGGTGTGTATGCAGGTAGTGGTTCAGGCCGTCGGCGAAGGCATCCATCAATTGCTTCAGCCAGCCGGGGCTGGTTTCGTACAACTGCTCCATCTCGGGCTGGCGGATGAACAGGCGCATGCGCAGGTCGCGGTAGATCTCGCCGGCGCCTTCGGCTTCGGCGAGCCTGCCCATGGCATTGAGGTAGTTCGTCTCGATGCGGTTGAAGTCGTCTTCGGCCTGGGCATACAGTGCGCCGAACACCGTGTCGGCGTCGGTTTTGCCGTAGACGTGGGCGACTCCCCAGCGGTCGCGCAGGATTTCCACCCGGGAGGCGCGCTGCTGCCAGCGTGCGATTTCTTCTGCCGTGAATGTTTCCATGCTGGTGCGGTGCCCTTCTCTCGTTGATTCTCTCGATGCCTCTTTCGATGGCGCTCTCGATGGTCGTTCCGCAGGTTCTCCCGGTGACGCCGCCGGGCTGCATGACAGCATGACCGGCAACAGCAGCAACATGCAAGACAACACCCAAGACATTCGCATGGTTCAATCCTCTTGATCCGACGCACCAGCTTGCGTTGCGCGGGAAAATGTCCGCTCGCCACCAACCCAGGTTTCGAGCACCTCGACTTGCCAGAGCTGTTGCGCGGGAATCGCGAACGGGTCGCGGTCGAGCAACACGAAGTCGGCTTTCTTGCCGGGTGCCAGCGTGCCGAGCAAGTCTTCCTGATGCCCGGCCCAGGCGGCGTCGATGGTGAAGCTCGCGAAGGCTTCGGTCAAGCTCATTCGCTCGCCGGGGTACCAGCCGCCGCTGGGCTCGCCTTGCAGATCCTGCCGGGTGACCGCCGCATGGAGGCCATGGAAGGGGTTGGGGTGCTCGATCGGAAAGTCCGAGCCGTTGGCGATGACCACGCCGGTATCGAGCAGCTTGCGCCAGGCATAGGCGCCCTGGATGCGGCTTGGGCCTAGCCGGTCCTCGGCCATGTTCTTGTCGCTGGTGGCATGCGTTGTCTGCATCGAGGGAACCACGCCAAGTTCGGCAAAACGCATGATGTCGGCGAAGGCGAGCACCTGGGCGTGCTCGATCCGATGCCGCAGCTCGCGGCTGCCGGTCTCGGCGATCAGTTGCGCGTAGGAATCGAGCACGATGCGATTCGCGGCATCGCCGATCGCATGGGTGTTGACCTGGAAGCCGGCATTCATCGCCGCGCGCATCAGGTAGAGCAGTTGCTCGTCGCCATGGCGCAGCAGGCCGGTGTTGCCGGGGTCATCGGAATAGTCTTCGAGCAGCGCGGCGCCGCGGCTCCCCAAGGCGCCGTCGCTGATGACCTTTACCGAATGGATCACGAACCGGTCGTCCGCATCGCGGAAATGCCCTTCGGCGAGGCGCTCTTCGTAGAATTCGTCGCTCGCCGCGAGCATCAGGTTGACGCGAATCGGCAAGGCGTCCTCGTCGAGCAGTTCGCGGAATGCCGCGATCACGGCGCTCCCCGAACCTGCATCGTGGACACTGGTCAAGCCCCAGCTCGCGAGATCTTGCATCGAAACCGACAGGGCGCGCTTGATTTCGTCGCGGCCAGGCTCGGGAATCATGCTGGAAACCAGTTCCATCGCGGTATCGATGAACACGCCGGTAGGATTGCCTGCGGAGTCGCGGATGATCTGGCCTCCTTCCGGATCCCTGCTTTGCGCCGAAATGCCGGCGAGTTGCATCGCCCGGGAATTCGCCCAGGCGGCATGGCCGTCGACGCGACCGAGCCATATCGGCCGGTCGTCACCGATCGCGTCGAGGCTCGCCGCAGTGGGAAACTCGTTGCTTTGCCAGAGCACCTGGTTCCAGCCACGCCCTTGAATCCATTCGACTTCGGGGTTTGCCGCAGCGAAGTCGGCAACTCGCTGCACGGCCTGCTGCTCCGAGTCGGCACCGGTCAGGGCCACCGAAAGCAGCGCCTGGCCATGGCCGAGCACGTGGCCGTGGGCATCGATCAGCCCTGGAATCATCGTGGCGCCTGCGCCATCGATTCGCCGCCCGGCGCTTTCCGGCAGTTCGTCGCCGGTGCCGAACACGCGATCGACCTCGCCATCGGTGAATTGCAGCGCGACAAAGCGCACCAGCTCGCGGCTGGCATTCAAGGTATAGCCGTTGACGTTCTCGAACAGCACGCCATCGCCGAACGCTGGGCTGGCGATGCAAAAGGCTGCCAGCACCGGCACCAGAAAACGCACCGCGATGTTCCCGCCCGACTCGCCCGATTTCCCCCACATGGCAGCACTCCGCCAATCTCCCCAAAAACGATGCTGCCATCCGCCCAGAAAATGGTCAAGCAGGCATGCCCGGGCGAGCATATGCACATGAAGACTTGGCGCAAGAATGGTATGGTTACGGGTGTGCTTCCGGCAAGTGGAACGCGGCGGGACGCAGGGCAGGGCGGACAGGCGAGCGGAAAGGCAGGTACGGGAACGAACATGGGAATGCTCAAGGATTTTCTTCGGCTCGAGGCGGCTGCGGGCGTGTTTCTGTTCATCGCCGCGATGCTCGGCCTCGTTGTGGCGAACAGTGCGCTGTCGGGGTACTACGGCGCCCTGCTCGACACCACGGTGGCGATCCAGGTTGGCGGGCTGTCGATCAACAAGCCGTTCATTCTCTGGATCAACGATGGCCTGATGGCGGTTTTCTTCTTTCTCATCGGGCTCGAAGTCAAGCGCGAAATGCTCGAAGGCGAGCTTTCCTCGCCAGCCCAGATCGTGTTGCCCGCGCTTGGCGCGATCGGAGGGGTCGCCGCCCCTGCCATCATCTACAGCGTGTTCAACTGGGGCAATGCCGTCGCCATGAGCGGCTGGGCCGTGGCGAGCGCCACCGACATCGCCTTCGCCCTCGGCATCCTGAGCCTGTTCGGCAAGCGCGTTCCGCCGGCGTTGAAAGTGTTCCTGCTGACGCTGGCGATTTTTGACGACCTCGCGGCGATCCTCATCGTTGCCGTGTTCTATGCCGGCGATCTTTCGCTGACGATGCTGGGGATCGCTGCGGCATTCCTCGCCTGCGGGATCGTCGCGAACGTGCTCGGCGTGCAGCGCACCTCGGTGTACTTGCTGATCGGAATCGCCTTATGGATCAGCGTGCTCAAGTCGGGAGTCCACGCAACGCTGGCCGGGGTGCTCATCGCCTGGTGCATTCCCTTGCGCGGTTCGGGCGAACATTCGCCGCTGAAGAGCATCGAGGTCGATTTGCACACCCCGGTGGCGTTCCTGATCCTGCCGCTGTTCGCGTTCGCCAATGCAGGCCTGTCGTTGTCGGGAATGGGCGCTGACGAGCTAAGCAGTCCCGTCGTTCTTGGCATCGCCGGCGGCCTCGTGCTGGGCAATCCGATCGGCATCCTGCTGCTTACGGGCCTCGGCGTGATGCTCGGATTCACCAAGTTGCCGGCCGGCGTGAACTGGCTGCAAATGGCCGGCGTGTCCTGCATCTGCGGCGTCGGCTTCACGATGAGCCTGTTCATTGCCGGCCTCGCTTTCGAGCACGTCGGCGGCGTCTACTATGACGTGGTCCGGTTCGGCATCCTGACCGGATCGGCGATCGCCGCCATACTCGGCTGCCTGGTCCTCTCGCTCGGGCTCAGGCTGGGCGCAGCGGAACAAGAGCGCAACGAATAGCTGCGGCCTCGGGGGGCGTGCTCAAGATAGCGATCGATCAGCCATGCAGGCAACTCGCCGATGATGATGGAACTCAAGACAGGAATCGAGATGCAGTCGGAAACCGCAGCCAGAACGGGCTTAAGTGCGTCACCCGACCTGTTCGGGGAGCTGGCCCATGACCAGCATCAACTCCGGTCGGTTCCCGAAGTGGGCGCCCCTGTTCAACCGGTGGAAGCGCACACTGGCAAAACGCCGATGCTGTGCAGCGGCAAGGCCCGGCTCTACCACGGCGACTGTTTCCACTGGCTGGAGGCCTGCCCAGCCAACAGCATCCATGCCGTCGTTACCGACCCTCCCTACGGCCTCGTCGAATATACGGAAGCCGAGCAACGCAAGTTGCACGGGGGCGGCAAGGGCGGCGTTTGGCGCGTCCCTCCCTCCTACGATGGCCACAAGCGCTCCCCGCTGCCACGTTTCACGACCTTGCGTCAAGCCGACCTCGATCACATGACCCAATATTTCGCGCACTTGGGGGCCACGCTCGCTCGCGTTCTTGTTCCGGGCGCGCATGTTTTCGTTGCCTCGAATCCGCTGGTGTGTCACTTGGCAGCTTCCGCCCTGGCTTCTTCGGGGCTGGAAAATCGTGGAATCATCACTCGTCTCGTGATGACGATGCGGGGAGGCGATCGCCCCAAAAACGCCCATGAAGAATTTCCCGACGTCACCGTGATGCCGCGGTCGATGGCCGAACCGTGGCTGCTGTTTCGGAAACCTCTCGAGGGGAGAGTGCAGGACAATCTCCGCAAATGGGGCACGGGGGGGCTGCGACGGATATCGCAACAGCGCCCTTTCGGTGACGTCATCAAGTCCCATCCGACGCGACCGTCAGAAAAGCGGCTGGCGCCACACCCCTCATTGAAGCCGCAAGCGTTCCTCAGGCAATTGGTTTGTGCAGCGCTGCCACTCGGCAAGGGAGTGATTCTCGACCCGTTCGCGGGCTCCGGGGCCACGCTCGCCGCAGCCAATCACCTGGGTCATGCCAGCATCGGCATTGAAATTTCGGCGCGCTATTTCGAGCTGGCGTCCGTTGCGATACCAAGGCTCGAGGCGTTCAAATGTCCAGATACACCCAATTCCGCCTGAGCTTTTGCACACCGAGCCTGTTCAAGGTCGCAGTCCTCGTGCCCAGTTCGCTCCGGGAATTCTTGCGGAAGTCCATAACCTCGACCTTGCCAAGATATACCTCGGTGAACCTCATCGGTGCGCGATTCGCAACGGGTTCGGTCTTGTTGTCCACGGTGTAGACAAACACGCACATCCATTGCTTGCGCGCACCATGCGTATCGACCGCGCCGCCACGCTTCCGCGCCTGGTGATCGTTTCGGTTGGCGTCTGGCCAAATCGCAGTTGCCGACAGTGGCTACAGTTCGTTGGCTGGCCAGGTTGGGGCGCGGTCGCGGATGGTGACCGGTCTCATTCCCTGATAGAGGAATTTTTGCACGCGCTTGCCTTCGTAGGTTTCGGTCGTGTAGATGTTGCCCTGGGAGTCGGTGGCGATGCTGTGCGGGGCGAAGAACAATCCGGGCTGGCGACCGCCGTCGCCGAAGCTGTACAGCACTTCCATCGAGTCGCGGTCGATGATGTAGACCTTGAAGTTCTGGCCGTCGGCGAGATAGAGGAACTCCTGCGCGTCGTCGGGGGAGAAGGCGATGTCCCAGGTCGAGCCTTGCGCCAGGGTTGCCGGCGAGATGAGCACTTCGCGAACGTAGGCGCCATCCTTGCGGAACACCTGGATGCGGTTGGCGCCGCGGTCGCAGACGTAGACGAGTCCATCGTTCGAGGGCTCGGCGCAATGCACGGGGCCGCGGAACTGCTGCGGGCCGGGGACTCCCGGAGTGTAGGTTATGTCGGCATCGTCGTCGGGGCGCTCGCCGTAGGCGCCCCAGTAGCGCAGGAACTCTCCGCTCGCGACATCGACCACGGCGACTCGCCTGTGGGTGTAGCCGTCGGCGAAATACGCCTCGCCGGCTTCGGCGTCGATGGCGATTTCGGCAATGCGACCGAAATGCGCCTCGGAATTGCTGTCGGCCTCCTGGCCGGGAATGCCGATCTGGCGAACGAATTCGCCGTTCCTGCTGAACACCAGTGCGTGGGAATCGCCGCCGCCGTTGCCGCCGATCCAGACATTGCCGTCGGGAGCGATCTCGATGCCGTGGTTTGACTCGGGCCATTGATACGGTGCGCCTTCGACGGGCCCGCCCCAGGCGTTGACGAGATTGCCTTCGAGATCGAATTCGAGAACCGGAGGCGCCGGAGTGCAGCATTCGGCGACGCCAGCATAGAGGCCGATCTCCTGGGTGCGCATGAACTGCGATTCGGAGTTGCGATGCACGATGAAGACGTGGTCGCGCTCATCGACGTCGACACCGATGGTATTGCCCTGCACCCAGCGGTTCGGCAAGGGTTTTGGCCAGAACGGATCGACAAGAAAATGTGGCGCCATGACCGCATCGCTGGCGGCAATGCTGGTGTTCTGCAAATGGCCTTGAGCGATCCACAATGCAACGACGGCGGAAGCCAGGGCAGACCCGGCGAGCAGCTTGATCTTGAACATTCTGCAACTCCTCCTTCTGTGATGGAGCGGCCTGCAATGGAACGACCGCTGGCACCTTGTTGAGTATACTGCCTTGGCGCAGGGCAGGGTATCGCCCTGCCGACCTGTTTTTGCTGGCGACTGTTTCCATTGGCGACTGTTTTCGCTGGCCACTGTTTTCGCTGGAGACAAGATGGGGGAGGGATGTTCCACGATGGCGCCTGCCCGTTGCTGCATGTGGCTGCTGGCAGCGAGCGCGCTGCTCGCTGGAATGTCGCTCGCTCCAGCGAAAGCCGTCGCCCACGACCTGCCTGGCCGGATTACGGTCCAGGCTTTCGTCAAGCCCGAGGACGATGCGCTTGTCGCTCTGCTGCGAATCCCGATGGAGGCCTTCGGCGAGGCCGCCTTGCCCTTGCGCGGCCCGGGCCATCTGCGAATCGGCGCAGCCGATGCTGTTCTGCGCGATGCGGCCTGGGGCCATGTCGTCGAGTCGCTGCGGTTTTTTGCAGATGGCGTCGAGCTCGAGGAAAAGCGCCTCGAAGCCGTGCGGGTCTCGCTGCCTTCGAGCCGCGCCTTCGCCGATTTCGCGAGTGCGCTTGAGCACGTCAAGTCGCCGCCGCTTGGCGACGAGGTCGATCTGTTCTGGCGCCAGGCGCTGCTCGATGTGCTGATCCGCTATCCCATCGAGTCTGCGGATTCGGCTTTCTCCCTCGATGCCCAGCTCGGCACATTGTCCGGCGAGACGACCACGACCTTGCGCTTCGTCTTGCCCGATGGCGGCGAACGCCTGTTCGGCTATATTGGCAATCCCGGCCTCGTCGAGCTCGATCCACGCTGGCATCAGGCGAGCCTGCGCTTCGTCGTCATGGGTTTTTGGCACATCCTCGAAGGAATCGACCATCTGCTGTTCCTGTTCTGCCTGGTGATTCCGCTGCGCAGCCTCAGGCATCTGCTCCCCGTGGTGACGTCCTTCACCATCGCCCATTCGATCACCCTGATCGCCTCGGCGATGGGAATCGCGCCGCGAGCGCTCTGGTTTCCGCCGCTCATCGAAACGCTGATCGCCCTGTCGATCGTCTACATGGCGCTGGAGAACATCGTCGGCTCGCGAGCAGGGCGGCGCTGGACGGTTGCGTTCGGCTTCGGCCTCGTACACGGCTTCGGCTTTTCCTTCGTCTTCAGCGAGACCTTGCAATTCGCCGGCGGCCATCTGCTCGCAGCGCTGCTCGCTTTCAACGTCGGTGTCGAACTGGGCCAGTTGCTCGTGCTGGTCCTCGTCATTCCGCTGCTCAACGTGCTGTTCCGGCATCTGCTCGCCGAACGCATCGGCTGCATTCTGCTATCGGCCCTGCTCGCCCACAGCGCCTGGCACTGGATGCTCGAGCGCGGCGCCCAATTGCAGCAGTTCCGCTTGCAAT
>RKSA01000223.1 GCA_007571115.1 Gammaproteobacteria bacterium | reverse complement strand
CGCTGCAAGCTCGGCATGGCGCGGAAGGCGCGATCTTCCTCCGGCATGTACGTGCATTTGCCTCTTTTCTGAGGTTTTAGCGGCCGCTGGTGGAAAATGGCGCGGCGAACTCGCTCCTTGACCGCTTCGGTCATCAAGCCGGGGTGATGGCGCTCCTGGGCTTGCCAGATCTTGCTGAACTCGTCCTCATACAACTCCCGAGTCGGGTATATGTCGTACAGTTCCCCTTTATCGCCAGCGGATTCGGGGCGAGCGCGAGTTGGCTTGCCTTCATTTTGACGCTGATAGAGAAACGAGCCGTAGCTCAACTCTTTCTCTTCCTCGAGCTTTTTCAATGCCTCGATTCGTGCCGTCGCCTCTTGCTGGCGAACTTGCCTTTTTCCGTCAGAAGACAGCTTTTTGTATTCTTCCGACGAAATCTCGGGATCGATCAAGCCCATCTGCTCCAGCAGCAAGCGCGCTGATTTGGAAACCTTTCCCCCCGATTTGCCTTCCTCGCTCTGGTCCTTGCGATTGCTCTTGAAGCCGCGCCGCTGATTGATGTGGAACAGGGCGCGACCGACTTTCCACGGTTCCAGCCGCTGCGTTAGCGCCTTCGCGCGCAAGCGCAGAGGATCCTGCTCTTGCAGGTTCTTGCGATCAGCTTCCGACTCTGGAAATAGCCCGGCCTGCGTCAGTGTGCTGAGCAAGAAGCGTTGCCGCTGCTTGAATCGGTCCCGGCGGCGGCGCGCTGAACGCGCTTGCCGCCGAGTCGCAGCCAATGTCGCCTTGGTCTTGGCATCCCGGCCCTCGGCAAAGATGCGCGAGCCGGCGGCGACGATCTCGCAAGGCTCGCCTTTTTCGTCGAGCCCCAGCACGCTCCAGCCGAGCGAATTCGTTCCCACGTCAAAGCCCCATCGGTATTTCCTGCGATTCATCCGCTCACCTGCTTCTCTTTCTGTTCCCGCATGCATGATAGCCGAATTTTGCGCGGATTGAGTCAATTTGGAGGCGATGGGCGTGCTGGGTGCCGAACGGTTCATGCATCGGCCTGGGAAGCGGCTTTTGCTTGCAGCCAGAGGCAGCCTTGTTTTGCTTCGGCGTCGATTTGCTCGAGCAGGCTGCGGTGGGCGGCAAGCTCTTCGCTGCTTGGCGGGTAGCTGACCAGGGCGGCGCTGGAGGAACGCGCCTGCCGCGCCGCCGCTGCGGCCTTGGCCAGGCTCGGCGGCTCGGCGAGTTCGAGGCTGATCTGGCCTCCCGTCATCGCCAGGTGGACTTGCGCGAGCAGTCGCGCATCGAGCGCGGCGCCGTGCTTTTCCCTGGCGCTCGAATCGATGTTGTAGCGCTTGCACAGGCTGTCGATGCTGTTGCGCTGGCCTGGGTGCCGCGCGCGCGCGTCCTGCAGGGTGTCGCGGATCTCGCAGTCCTGTGCTTCGCAGAATTCGCTCAGGCTCGTGGTCGGCGAGGCTGTCGAAGACAGCTCGCGGTCGAGAAAGCCGAGGTCGAAAGGGGCGTTGTGGATGATGATCTCGTCGGCGCCCCTGAGAAACCCGAGGAATTCTTCCTCGATCTCGGCGAAGGTCGGCTTGTCGGCGAGCTGCTCGTCGCCGATGCCGTGGACTTCGAAGGCTGCGGCGTCGACCGCGCGGCCAGGATTGATGAGGCGGTGGAATTCCCGGCCGGTCAGCCTTCGATGCTCGATCTCGACGCAGCCGATCTCGATGATTCGATGCCCTTCGCTGACTTCCAGGCCCGTGGTTTCGGTGTCGAGGGCGATGATTCGCATTCAGCCTGCTCCGCTGCCGTCAAGCGCGAGTTCGTCGATTCCCTGGTTCGCCAGCGAATCGGCCTTTTCGTTTTCAGCATGGCCGCTATGGCCGCGAATCCATTCCCAACTGACCTCGTGGGTCTGCACGAGTTCGTCGATTTGCTGCCAAAGATCCCGGTTCAGCACGGGGGCCTTGGACGCGGTTTTCCAGTTCCTGCGTTTCCAGCCTTCGAGCCATTCGCTGGCGCCCTTGAGCACGTATTGCGAATCAGTGCCGATCCGCACGCGGCAAGGGCGCTTCAGCTCCTTCAGCCCCATGATGACTGCGGTCAGCTCCATGCGGTTGTTGGTTGTTTCGGCTTCACCGCCGTAGAGTTCCTTCTCGGCTCCGCGATAGCGCAGCAAGACCCCCCAGCCTCCCGGCCCTGGATTGCCGCGGCAGGCGCCGTCGGTATAAAGCTCGACCTTTCCTTGCATGTCGAATCATGTCCACCGGGCGCTCGCGCTGCGGCCTTCCAATGCGACCAGGGCGCCTGTGCGAGCGCGCAGCGGCAGCCATCGTCCCATGATCGGGGTCACCGGGGTGACCTGGTTGACGCAAAGGATGACATAGGCGCCGCCAAATGGCGAATTGACCTTGCTGCCGATTCGCTCCCATCTGCGCCCGAGGCGCTCCCACCTGCGCCTGAAAAGCCGCATTCGCAGTGGCAGTGCGTGCAGGCCGTAGCGGATGCTGTCGACCCGCAGGTCGAGCAGCCGTAGCCAGTCGCTCAATCGCCCCGGGGCGATGAAGCGGCCTCCCCAGGGAACGCCGAGCTTCCTGCGGAACAGCCGCCACAGGCCCCAGCTTCCATGGGGACTGAAGCCGACGATGATCATCTTGCCGCCGGGGCGCAGCACCCGGGCCGCCTCGCGCAGCAGCCGGTGGCTGTCGCTGGCAAAATCGAGCGAATGATAGAGAACGATCGCGTCGACGCTGTCCGAGCTTAGCGGCAATTCCTCGGGGTCGGCGACCGGCAGCGCCGAATCGGCACGATGATACGGCGAAAAGCGCAGCTTGTGGTAGAGCTTGCTGTCGTCGATGAACGAGCGGCCACCGGAACTGCCAAGCTGCAGGATCCGGTAGCCGAACAATTGCCCGAGCAAGGGGGCGAGCATCTTTGCCTCGACCCGCGCCACTGCTGCGCCCTGGGGCGAATGGAACCATTCGTCAACGCGCTCGGCGAGCCGCTCTGGCGACATGGCGGCGTCAGGGCCTCGTGGCGCAGCGCTGTTCTGACTTGTAATCATTTTTCAAGTCTATAACATGTTGCGGCTTGCACAAGCCCGTGCAGCGACCAGGCGATGACTTGCGATGATTTCGCGTATCGATCCGATCTCCGCTTTCCAGGACAACTATTTCTGGGCCCTCGTCGATGACGGCGCAGGCAAGGCCTGCATCGTCGATCCAGGTGACGCCGCGCGGGTCGTCGAATTTCTCTCGCGCAATGGCTTGCAACTCAGCGACATTCTGCTCACGCATCACCACATCGACCATATCGGCGGCGTTGCCGAACTGATCGGGCGCTATCGGCCCCGAGTGTTCGGCCCTGCCGGCATCGCCGGAGTCGAGGAAGTGTTACGCGAAAATCGTCGCATCGAGGTGTTCGGCGTCGATTTCCGGGTGTTCGAGGTTCCCGGCCACACCCTCGACCATATCGCCTATTTCCACGACGGGCATCGCCACGACGCGCCGCTGCTGTTCTGCGGCGACACGCTGTTCGCCGCAGGCTGCGGGCGATTGTTCGAAGGTTCTCCCGCACAGATGCTCGAGTCTCTCGGCAAGCTCAAGGCCTTGCCTGGGGCTACCGAAGTCTACTGCGCCCACGAATACACGCTGGCGAACCTCGCCTTCGCCGAGGCTGCCGAGCCCGGCAATCCGCGCCTGCACTCACGAATCGAGCAAGAGCGAGGCAAGCTCGCAAAAGGCAGGCCGACGCTCCCTTCGAGCATCGGGCAGGAACTGCTGACCAACCCCTTCCTGCGCTGCGACCAGCCCGGGCTCGCTGCGAGCGCAGCGCAGCGGCTCGGTCGCGCCGCCAGCGATGAAACCGAGGTGTTCACCGCGATTCGCCAATGGAAGGACCGGTTTTGAAACAGCATTCTCTTGACATCTCTCTTGACATCTCTCTTGACATTCCTCTTGACACTCTTCCTGACATTTCCGGGGCAACCGCCAAGAGTTGCCCCATCAACCGAAAGGCTGCAATGACATGGATCGAAGCATCGTGACCACTCCCGCAACCGGGGAGTTCCTGGGGCACCCGAAAGGACTCGTGGTGTGTTTTTTCACCGAAATGTGGGAGCGTTTCAGCTATTACGGGATGCGCGCCCTGCTGATCTTCTACCTGACCCAGCATTTCCTCTTTTCCGATGAGGCCGCAGCCGGGATCTACGCCGCCTACATCTCGCTCGTCTACATCACTCCCGTGCTCGGCGGAATCATCGCCGACCGCTACCTCGGCGCGAGGCGCTCGGTGACACTCGGCGCCATCCTGCTCATCGCCGGCCACGCCGGAATGGCCCTCGAGGGCTCGCCGGCAGTGGAAAGCATGATCGGCGGCGCTCTGGTCGTCGAGCGAGATCCCTGGTACTTGCAGATTTTCTATCTCTCGCTGGCCCTGATTATCGTCGGAGTGGGATTTCTCAAGGCCAACATCTCGACCCTGGTGGGCTCGCTCTACCCGAAGGGCGACTCGCGCCGGGACGGCGCCTTCACCCTGTTCTACATGGGAATCAATACCGGCGCCCTGCTCGGCAGCCTGATTTGCGGCCTGCTGCTGCAAGCCGGCGGATTCAGTTGGGGTTTTGGCGCAGCGAGCGTCGGCATGCTCGCCGGGCTGATCGTGTTCCTGCGCGGCCAGCATCTGCTCGGTGGCGCTGGCGAATCGTCGAACCCTGCAGTCCTGCAACGCCGCGTTGTGCCGGGAGTCAACGTCGAATGGCTGATCTATCTGCTGTCGCTCGCGGGAGTGCTGGTGTTCTGGCAGCTCATGCAGTACCGCGAGCTGGTCGGCGGCCTGCTCGGCCTGTTCCTGGTGCTGATGACCGCTACGGTGCTCGCCTACTCGTTTCTTCGCTGCGAGCCCCAGGACCGGAACCGCATGCTCGTCTGCCTGTTCCTGATGAGCTACCAGATCATTTTCTGGGGGCTGTTCGAACAGACCGGCTCATCGCTCAACCTGATGACCGATCGCAACGTCGACCGGGTGATTTTCGGCTTCGAGATTCATGCCGCAGTGTTCCAGTCGGTCAACGCGACCTTCATCATCCTGCTCGCGCCGCTATTCAGCGCACTATGGATCTTTCTCGGCCGCAGGGGGCTCGACCCCTCGACGCCGATGAAGTTCGCCCTGGCGCTGATCCAGTTGGGGATTGGCTTCCTGCTGCTCGTCTACGGCGCTTCCCGGGCGACGGATCCGACCCAGGTGGCGCTGATCTGGCTGGTCCTGCTCTACCTGCTGCACACCATGGGCGAGCTGTGCATTTCGCCCGTGGGGCTGTCGATGACGACCAAGCTGTCGGTTCCCTCGGTGGTGGGGATGATGATGGGCTGCTGGTTCCTCGCTTCGGCCGCCGGCAACTACGTTTCGGGGCAGATCGCCGCGATGACGGGCTCGGATACCGTCGGCGGCGAAATCGTCGATGCCGGTGCCGCCTTGGCGAACTATGTCGATGTCTATTCCGCTGCGGGCTGGTATAGCATCGGTTTTGGCGTTCTGGCGCTGCTGCTCGCACCCATCCTCACTCATTTCATGCATGGAGTCCGATAAGCTCATGGCCTTTCTCGAAGGAAAACGAATCCTCATTCTCGGAGTCGCAAGCAAGCTGTCGATCGCCACCGGCATCGCCCGGGCGATGCATCGCCAAGGCGCCGAACTCGCCTTCACGTACCAGAACGAGCGGCTCGGCAAGCGGGTTGCCGACGTCGCCGAGGCGACGGGCTCGAAATTGCTCTTCCCCTGCGACGTTGCCAGCGACGAGCAGATCGGGCAGCTCTTCGAAGAGCTCGGCAAATCCTGGGGCGGTCTCGACGGGCTCGTGCATTGCCTCGCCTACGCCCCCGCCGACGAGCTCGACGGCAATTTCGTCGATGTGGTGACCCGGGAAGGCTTTCGCACCGCCCACGAAATCAGCTCGTACAGCCTTGCCGCGCTCGCCCGGGCTGCGAGGCCGATGATGCAAGGCAGGAACGCGTCCGTGCTTACCCTGAGCTATCTCGGCGCGCTGCGCAGCTTGCCGAACTACAACGTCATGGGGCTCGCCAAGGCGAGTCTGGAGGCGAATGTGCGCTATTTGGCGGCAAACCTCGGCGGCGCGCCTTGGGAAATCCGCGTCAACGCGATCTCGGCGGGGCCGATTCGCACTTTGGCTGCGTCGGGAGTGAAGAATTTTCGCAAGATGCTCGACTGCAATGCGCGCCAGACGCCGCTAGGGCGCAATGTGACGATCGACGAGATCGGCAATGCTGCGGCCTTTCTCTGCTCGGAGCTCGCCTCGGGAATCAGCGGCGAGATTCTCTACGTCGATGGCGGCTTCAACACCACAGCGATGGGGCAGTTGAGCGACTAGCCTGGAGGCTCGTTGCTACAGGTCAGCTTCGCCCGATTCGTCGAAGGCTTGCTGGCGACGGCTTATGTCGGCGGAGTCGCGCAGGGTTTGCAGGTACCGCTCGAAGTCGTTCGCCCCCATGTCGCTAGCCAGGGCGTTCTCGACCAGCTCGACCTGATCTTCGGGAAAGTCTTCGAGGGCGCCGGGGGTGACCCCGGTCAGTTCGATCACGACGAAGCTGCCGTCATCGAGCACGATGCTGCCCCGGGATGGGACGCCATCGACTGGCGTCGGCATGGCAAAGACACGTTGCACAATTTGCTGATCGAGCGCGAAACTGTCCCGCCTGATGCCATCGTGCCCGGTCCATTCGAGTTCATTCTCAGCGAGCAGCGCCTTGACTTCCTCGCTGTCGACTTTCTTGCTCTCGACTTCTTCTTCATCATCGACGACTTCTTCACTATCGACGACTTCTTC
>RKSA01000153.1 GCA_007571115.1 Gammaproteobacteria bacterium | reverse complement strand
CATCGATGAAATCGTCGTCGAAGGCACTCGCCTCGGCCAGTCTGTGAACGAGAGCGGCGCCAGCACGAGCATCATCGATGCCGCCGAGCTGCAAGCGCTCGGCTTTGCCTTCGCGGCCGACGCGCTCGCTGCGGCGCCTGGCGTCACCGTGAACCAGAACGGCGCTTTTGGCGGGCTGGCGAAGGTGCGAATTCGCGGCGCTGCCAGCGAGCAGACCCTGGTGCTCGTCGATGGCGTTCCCGTCAACGATCTTTCGAGCCCTGGCGGCGGCTACGATTTCTCGCGCTTCGACAGCGGCTCGATCGAACGCATCGAGGTATTGAAAGGGCCGCAGTCTTCGCTTTGGGGCTCGGACGCGATCGGCGGAGTCGTCGCCATCGTCACGAGCGAGCCTGAACCCGGAAGCGCTGGCAGCGTGTCTGCCGAGTACGGCTCTTTCGCGACATTCCACGGCAGAGCGTCGCTCGGCGCCGCCAGCGAGGCCGGAGATTTCCAGCTTGCAGGTGCTGCCGTGTCAAGCGATGGTATTTCCAAGGCCGATGCAGCCAATGGCAACAGTGAAGCCGATGGCTTCGAATCGCGGCACTTGACGGCGAAAGGCAGCCTCCGGCTGGCTCGCGGTGCGCGCTTGCGAGCGAGCTTGCGAGCGACATCGGCCGATACCGATTTTGACAGTTTCGAGTTCGGCACCCAGGGCAATGTCGCCGATGGCGACGAAAGCAGCGAAGTCGAGGAACTCACCGCGAAGCTCTCGTTGCGCCTACTGGCTCTCGGCGGCAGGCTCGAACAGCTCTTCATGCTCGGCCATTCGACGATCGATCGGCACAATTTCAGCGCTGGCGCGAGCAGCTTCAGCGCTGCGGGCGAACGCTCGGTGTATCGCTATCAAGGCACCTGGTCGATCAGCCAAGGCCACACGCTGGCCTTCGGCGCCGAGCGCGAACAGCTCGAATCGTCGAACGAGGAACTCGCCATCGATGGGCTGTTCGCGGTGCATGAATTCAAGCCCAGCGCCAGGCTGACACTGACCGGCGGGCTGCGCTCGGATCGGCACGAACGCTTCGGCTCGGAGCTGACGGCGCGTTTCGGCGCGGCCTTCGAGCTGCATCCGAACGTGCTGCTGCGGGCGAGTTGGGGAAGCGGCTTCAAGGCGCCGACGCTGTTCCAGTCGACGTACTTCTGCTGCGGCGCCAGCGAGCCGAACCCCGGCCTCGAGCCCGAATCGTCCACGGCGCTCGATGCCGGCTTCGAATGGACCGCCAGCGACGCGCGCACCAGCTTCGGCCTGGCCGCGTTCCATCAATCGACCGAGAACCTGATCAATTTCTCCTTTGCCGAGGGCGGATACGACAATATCGCCGTGGTCGATTCGAGGGGAATCGAAATGCACGGCAGCATCGCATTGTCGGCCTCGCTGCGACTGAACGCGGGCTATGCCTTCATCGACGCCAGCGACGCCAGCGGCGCCAGCGGCGCCGCTCTCGTCGAGGTTCCCAGGCACAGCGGCGACCTGAGCCTCGATTTCGAACTCGGGGACGCGCTTTCGGGGCGCCTGCTGCTGCGCCATAACGGCGCCGAGCCCGCCTTTGGCGACGCTGGCGAAGTGGCGGGCTGGACGCGCCTCGACCTGACTGCCCGCTATCGCATGTCGGAGCGGGTCGAATGGTTCGCGCGGCTGGAAAACATTCTCGACGAACACTACCAGCGAGTGCTTGGCTATGGCGCACCAGGACGCTCGGCGAGCATCGGCGCTCGCCTGCGCTTCTAGGAAAGATCATGGCCAGGACATTGCTGCCCTTGCTGCCCTTGCTGCTCGCCGCCTGCGACGCCGAGCCGCGAACGGCGCCCCAGGTCGGCGAATTCCGGCCGATGCGAATCGTCAGCCTCGACTACTGCGCCGACCAGTACGTGCTCAAGCTCGTCGAACCGCAGCGGATTCTCGCGCTTTCCCGGAACGCGACGCGAGAATTCTCGTATCTGCGCGAGCTCGCGGTGGGCCTGCCAACGGTTCGCTCGGTCGCGGAGGACGTGCTCGTGCTGGGGCCCGACCTGGTGATCCGCTCCTATGGCGGCGGCCCGAACGCTGCGGCCTTCTATTCCCGGGCCGGAGTCGCGGTGCTCAACGTCGACAATGCGAACACGGTCGACGAGGTGATGTCGGTCGTTGCCGAGATTGCCCGCAGCCTTGGCGAGAGCGAACGCGGCGAGAAACTGATCGGGCAGATGCGCGAGCGCCTCGCCGCCCTGCCCGCTCCAGCGCCAGCGGAACGACCGCGAGCCTTGTACATGACCCCCGGCGGAGTCACCACGGGGCCCGGTTCGCTCGTGCATGAAATGCTCGTCACGGCGGGGTTGGCAAACTACCAGCAGACCCCGGGCTGGCGCTCGATCCCCCTGGAAGCCCTCGCCCACGAGACGCCGCAGCTCGTCGCCTATGCATCTTTCGGCACTGGCACCGAGCTTCAGAGCTCCTGGAGCGCCATGCGCCACCCCCTCGCCAGCAGGCAACTCGCCGACCGCGAAGTCGTGCCCCTGCAAGGCGCCTCGACCACCTGCGGCGGCTGGTTCGTGCTCGACGCCATCGAGGCCCTGGCGCGGAGCGCTTCACAATGGCACGGAGCGCCTCGCAACGACGCGGAGCGCCTCGCAACGACGCGGAGCGCCTCGCGATGAACCTGCGCGCGCTCCTGAGCCCCGCCCTGGCGCTGGCAGGGCTGCTCGCGATTTTTGCCGCCCTGCTGCTCGGCTCGACCGCCATGGCGCCAGAGCGCGTGCTCGCGGCGCTCCTTGGCATGGCCGAAGCCGCAGAGCATACGGTGATCTGGCAAATTCGCCTGCCTCGCGCACTCGCGGCCTTCGCCGTCGGGCTCGCGCTCGGCGGCAGCGGCGCGGCATTGCAGGGCCTGCTGCGCAATCCCCTCGCCGAACCTGGCGTGCTCGGAGTCTCGGCTTCGGCTGCGCTTGGAGCGACTTCGGCGCTGTACTACGGCCTGGTTGCGCTCAGCGCCTGGCTGCTGCCGGTTGCCGCAGTCGCAGGCGCCCTGCTCGCGACGCTGCTGATCGCGCTTGCTGCCGTCAGGGCCGCTTCCGTCGTCACGCTGATCCTGATCGGAGTCGGGCTGTCGAGTTTCGCCGGCGCGACGATGAGCCTGCTGCTGAACCTCGCGCCGAATCCTTTTTCGCTGGCCGACATGGTTAACTGGATGCTCGGCTCGGTCGCCAACCGGAGCTTCCCCGACCTCGCGCTTGCCGCGCCATTCATCGCTGCGGGCCTTGCATTGCTGCACGTTGCGCGAAGGGGCCTGACGGCCTTGACCCTGGGCGAGGAAGCCGCAGCGAGCATCGGCGTCGACCTGCTGCGGCAGCGCCTGCTCGTCGTGGCCGGCACCGGGCTCGCCACGGGAGGCGCCGTGGCGCTTGCCGGAGCGATCGGTTTCGTCGGCATCGTCACGCCGCATCTGGTGCGGCCATGGGTCGGGCACGATCCGGCTCGCTCGCTGCTCCCTTCGGCCTTGCTCGGCGGGCTGATCGTCGTGCTCGCCGATATCGGCGCGCGCATGGCGCCGAGCGAAACCGAGCTGAAGCTCGGCGTGGTCGCGGCGCTGTTCGGCGCTCCCGCCTTCGTCTGGATCGCCATGCGCCGCCGCAGCATCGAAACGAGCGAGGCCTGAACGCGATGGAAACGCCAAGCCTGGGCCGTGCAGCGGCAATTCCCGAGCCAATTCCCGGGCTGACGGTCGAAAACCTGTGCGTGCAAGCCGGCTGCAAGCCACTGGTCGAGAACGCCTCCCTGCAACTGCGGCGCGGCGAGCTGGCGGCACTGCTCGGGCCCAATGGCGCCGGCAAGACGAGCCTGCTGCGAGGCATTCTCGGCCTGGCGAAGGGCGCTTCGGGAAGCGTGCGGCTGCAAGGCCGGGAACTCGCCGAGCTCGACCCCATGGAACGGGCGCGGCAGCTTGCCTACCTGCCGCAGCGACGCCCTCTCGCCTGGCCGAGCCCGGTTCGCGACGTCGTCGCGCTCGGTCGCCACGCCTGGGGCTGCGCTGCGGGCCGGCTCGGCGCTGAGGACGCCGAGGCCGTCCATGAGGCCCTCGCCGCCTGCGACTTGCTCGAGCTCGCCGAACGAAGCGTCGACACCCTGTCGGGAGGCGAACTGGCGCGGATGCATTGCGCACGGGCTTTCGCCAGCAAGGCGCCCTTGCTGCTCGCCGACGAGCCAGTCGCCTCCCTCGACCCGAAACACCGCTTCAAGATCATGCAACTGCTCCGCGATCACGTGCTGGCCGGCGCAGGCGCCCTCGTCGTCCTGCACGACGTGTCGCTCGCAGCGCGCTTCGCCGACCGGCTCATCTGGATGAAAAACGGCCGCGTGGTCGCCGACGGCCCCCCTGCGGAAACGCTCGACGCTCCGCGGCTCGCCGAGGTCTACGGCGTGCACAGCCGCGTCACAGGAAACCGCGTGGAACTCGAAGGGCCGCTATGAGCGGCTGGTGCTACTGCCGCCGCTGCTGCTGGGAGATCAGGGGGAGCACGCTTCTCAATCCATCAACATGCTCATGCAAATCAAGAGAAGCATTTTGCCGAAGCGAGTCAAGAATCATTCGCACTCCTTCTCTTCTTGCAAGTTTTGTAGCTGGAGTGAAATCCGAATCACCAGAAACAAGAACAATCATGTTCGCATGTTTCTTCAAAGCAATAGAGACAATGTCTATGCCAACCCTCATATCGACTCCTTTTTGCCTGAGAGCCAGGGAAAAGTCTTCATCTTTTAGTTTTTCCTTCACGATTTTTTCGTTCATGAGTTTCTTTTGCACACTTTCCTTTAGTTTCCAGATTTGAGAGGATTCTTTCTTTACATTTCCCAGTCTCAAGACAAGATTAGGAACTCGTTTTAGCGAATCAAACAATTCATTTCTGAATTGCGCTTGTTGGGTTTTAGAAAAATCGATCGCTTTCCTCTCAATAGCCGTATGCCCTCTCTCTCCATATGGAATCGCATCGTAGTAAAAGCATTTATACAGAAGCCTGTGAGGATTTTCATAACCATACGTCTTGTTAATATAATACACATGCCCATGGACAAGTTGCTTAATTGATTTTACAACCTGAGTAGAATTTTTCGCATCTATTCCCGGAAGTATAGAGGGGAGTCTCTTGAGGAAAAAAGCGCCGTCAATAAGTATGGCAACACGATCCACGTGAAGTCTCTCCCGTTAAAGAAAGAACAGCCCCATGGGGTCGGCCCTGCTCTGAATTGTCGCCCTGTCAAGGGAGTGAGCAGAGCGTACTGCCATGGGGCGGATAAGTCGAATATGGCACACTCCGGCATCGCAGTCAATGCATGCACTAACCAAAACCGTTCATGTCGAGCAGGCATTGCGCCGCCTATGGCCGAACGTCGCAGCCCGGGGCCGGGCCTCCCGTGAACGCACGATCAGTGCTTCGGGGCTCACCTGCGGCAACTGCCGATGGCGCTGAAAGATCCATGATGCCCTGGTTGCTGGGGCGCGATGCGCAGCACCTTCATCACTTCGTCGCCGAGGTGGTTGATGACTTTGACTGCGATGCGGCCTGATTGGGGGCGTGGGAAGGGGCGCGAGGTGTCGCTGGCGAGGGTCGCCCAGGCGTCAGCGTCGATTTCGGCCTTGAGGGTGGTCTTGAGGTTCTTGTACGGATCCGAGGCGCCGAGGAAGTAGGCGTGGCGGACGAAGAAGCTTTCCTGGTTGTAGTCGGTGTCGATGAACCAGCAGGCGAGCTCGTCGGGCTCGTGGCTGCGCACTTCGCCTCTTTGCGGGTCGTAGATGTCGGTTCCCCTGACCTTGACGCGGATTCTCCGGTCGTCGGCATCCTCGATAATCTCGATGTCGGGCTCGCCGAAAACGACGAACAGGTTGCCCCGGTTCTTGCTCTTGCCCGGGCTTTCCAGATCTCCGGCCATGTGCAGGTCGGCGTTCATTCGCGCCTTGATGATGGGGATGCGGCCGTAGCCCTGCATGTCGCTCGCCTGGGAGTCGTAGGCGAAGGCGCAGCAGATGAGCACGTCGGCGCCGGCATCGGCGGCTTCCCGGGCCGATTCGACGAGGTGGGTGCGGGTCATGGTGCCGAACTCGGGGCCGATGAGGATCGCGGCCTGCTTTTCCTTGCCGGTGTACTCGGCGGGCTCTTCGCGAACTTCGTTCGCGGCGCCGACGCCCTGGGCTTCGCCCGGGGCGCGCTCGCGATAGTCGGCGATGGCATCGACATGGGCGCCGACCCAGTCGCGCATGCCGCTGAACTCGATTCGCTCGTCCTTGTGCATTTGCTGGATTCCCGACTTGCGCAGCTCCTCGAGCATCACGCTAGCGAAGCCTTGGCCGACGCCGTAGCCGGCGCGGGTTTCGCGAACGAGGTCGAGGGGGGCACCGTTTTCGTCCCTGCCGATTTCGCGGTGCGGCGAGAGCCATTCGACGGTGAAAGGCCCGGCGACTCGCACCTTGCCCCTGTCCTCAAAAGGCTTGTCGTAGAGGTATTCGAATTCGGCCTTGGCGGCGATGGAGGAATCGATGGCCTGCTGGCGGGCGATTCGCGCCTGCCAGAAGCGCTCGAGGGGCTCGGCGGCGCTGCCGGGCCAGCCGGCGGGAGCTTCGCGGGGAACTTCCCATTCCATGAAGCCGCTTGCCGGGGCCTGCTCGCCGGAAGGCATGGTGACGGCGCCCGTGGCGGTGAAATCGATGCGCTTGCCTTTGCGGCCGCCGGTGGTGACGGGGAAAGGCGTGGCGTGGCCTTGGAGCGCGGCGTTCAAGCTGGCGAGGGCGGCTTCGACTGCGGGCTGGTGCTGCTC
>RKSA01000080.1 GCA_007571115.1 Gammaproteobacteria bacterium | reverse complement strand
CTTTGCCTGCTAGATCATCCGGTCGTCGGCCCTGAGCCGCGCTGGCGGC
The DNA here is from genome assembly GCA_007571115.1 of Gammaproteobacteria bacterium. Taxonomy (GTDB): domain Bacteria; phylum Pseudomonadota; class Gammaproteobacteria; order Pseudomonadales; family Pseudohongiellaceae; genus UBA9145. The sequence goes on along the minus strand of RKSA01000080.1, from coordinate 17,108 downwards.
CAGTTTTCCAGGCGCAAACCGAGCGAAAGCCCGCGAGTGGCGAGCACGTCCTTGATCTCGGTGAGCGATTTCTTGCCGAGATTGGGAGTTCGCAGCAATTCGACCTCGGTTCGCTGGATCAGGTCACCGATGTAGTAGATGTCCTCGGCCTTCAGGCAGTTCGCCGAACGCACCGTCAATTCGAGTTCGTCGACGGGCCGCAGCAGGATCGGATCGATATCGTCCTCGTGCTGACTGGGATCGTTGACCATATCGCTCTGGAAATCGACGAATACCGCCAGTTGGTGCTGCAAGATCGTCGCGGCGCTGCGAATCGCCTCTTCGGGATCGATGGCGCCATTGGTTTCGAGATCGATAATCAGCTTGTCAAGGTCGGTGCGCTGCTCGACCCGGGCGCTATCGACCGAGTAGGAAACCCGCACCACCGGACTATAGGACGCATCGAGCAGCAGCCTGCCCACCGCCCGGGTCTCTTCGTCTTCGCCGCTGCGCGAATCGGCGGGAGAATAGCCGCGACCACCGCGAACGGTCAGGCGCATGCGCAATTCGCCTTCGGCGTTCAGGCGAGCGATTTCGTGGTCGGGGTTGACGATCTCGACACCATGGGTCGTTTCGATGTCGGCAGCGGTGACGACCCCCGGCCCCTTGCTTTGCAGATTGAGCACCGCCTCCTCGCGATCGTTCATGATGATGGCGATGCCTTTCAGGTTGAGCAGGATCTCGACGACATCCTCGCGAACGCCTTCGATGGTACTGTATTCATGCACCACGCCGTCGATCTCGACCTCCTCGATCGCGCTGCCAGGCATTGACGAAAGCAGGATGCGGCGCAGGGCATTGCCGAGGGTATGGCCGAAACCCCGCTCGAGGGGCTCGAGCACCACCCGCGAGTGGCGCTTGCCGAATTCCTCTACCTTCACCACTCTTGGAGTCAGGAAATCTGATAAGGATATCTGCATGAAATCTACCTATTGCTGCTTGCTGCTCTTTGCTGTTTCGGGTTGCTATTGCGGGCTGCTGTTCCGGGTTGCTATTTCGAGTACAACTCGACGATGAGGTTCTCGTTGATGTCTCGCGGCAGGTCGCCACGGTCTGGCACGCGGACGAACTCGCCTTCCATCTTGCCGGCATCGACCGAGACCCAGTCGACTTCGGTTCGTTGCGTGGCCAGCTCGATCGCCGCCTTGATTCGCAATTGCTGCCTGGCACGCTCGCGAACCGCAATGACATCGCCTTCATCGACCTGATACGAAGGAATGTTCACGAGCTCGCCATTGACGCTGATCGACTTGTGCGACACGAGTTGCCGGGCTTCGGCCCGGGTCGAGCCAAAACCCATGCGATAGACGACGTTGTCGAGGCGGCATTCGAGCAACTGCAAGAGATTCTCGCCGGTCGCTCCCTTGCGCCGGGCAGCTTCCTTGTAATAGCTGCGGAACTGCTTCTCGAGCAGGCCATAGGTGCGGCGCACTTTCTGTTTCTCGCGCAATTGCACGCCATAGTCCGAAAGGCGGCCGCGCCGCTGGCCCTGGCCGTGCTGGCCGGGGAGGTGCTCGGTCTTGCACTTGCTATCGATCGGTCGAACGCCACTCTTTAACAACAGGTCCGTGCCTTCCCTGCGGGACAACTTGCACTTGGGACCGAGATATCTGGCCATGCTTCTTTCTCCTGCCCTCGCTATACGCGCCGTTTCTTCGGCGGGCGGCAGCCGTTATGCGGAATCGGGGTCACATCGGTGATGTTGTGTACCCGCAATCCACAGTTGTTGAGAGCGCGAACCGCCGATTCGCGCCCTGGCCCCGGACCATTCACCTTCACATCGACGTTCTGCAGGCGGTACAGTTCCATGGCAGTGCGGCCCGCTTTCTCCGCCGCCACCTGGGCGGCGAATGGCGTGCTCTTGCGCGAGCCGCGGAACCCCGAACCGCCGGCGGTCGCCCAGGTCAAGGTATTGCCCTGCCGGTCGGTGATGTTGATGATCGTGTTGTTGAACGAGGCATGAACGTGTACGACGCCGTCGGAAACTTCGCCGCGCGCCTTCTTGCGCCCTGATTTCGCCTTGGGTGTGGCCATCTGCTATTTCCTGATCGGCTTGCGCGGGCCCTTGCGGGTGCGCGCATTGGTCTTGGTGCGTTGCCCCCGCACCGGCAAGGAGCGGCGATGCCGGATGCCGCGGTTGCAGCCGAGGTCCATCAATCGCTTGATGTTCATCGACGTTTCCCGCCGCAAGTCGCCCTCGGTGGGGAACTTGACGACTTCAGCCCGGATCGCATCGAGCTGCTCGGGGCTCAGGTTGCCGGTTTGCGTCGCGGGATCGATTCCCGCGCGCTGGCAAATCGCGTCGGCAAGCGCCGACCCAATGCCGTAGACATACCGCAGGGAAATCACGATATGCTTGTTGTCTGGTATGTTGACTCCGGCGATACGCGCCATGGTTTCACTCCAACTGCCGCGCCCTGCCTAGCCCTGGCGCTGCTTGTGCCGGGGCTCGGCACTGCATATCACGCGGACTACGCCATTGCGCTTGATGATCTTGCAATTTCGACAAATCCTCTTCACTGAAGCGCGCACTTTCATCGCCTGTCTCCTCTGTTTCCCTTTGCCTGCCTCGCCAGACTAGATTCCCGACCGGCCATAGTTGCCGAGCCTGGACTTCTTCATCAGCGAATCGTATTGGTGGGACATCAGGTGCGACTGCACCTGGGACCAAAAATCCATGGTCACGACCACGGAGATCAGCAATGCCGTGCCGCCCAGATTGAACGGCACATTGGCGAGCATCTGCATGAAATTCGGCAACAGGCAAACGAGCGTGATGTAGATCGCGCCGAACATGGTCAGGCGGGTGATGACTCCATCGATGTATTTCGCGGTCTGCTCGCCGGGACGGATTCCCGGTATGAACGCCCCGGAGCGGCGCAGGTTGTCGGCAACGTCGCGGGGGTTGAACACCAGCGCGGTATAGAAGAAACAGAAAAAGATGATCATCGCGCTGAAGATGATGATGTACAAGGGCTGGCCCGGGCCGATCAGCAAGGCCAGATCCTGCAACCATTCGGCGCCTTCGGACTGGCCGAACCATTGCCCGAGGGATGCCGGGAAGAGCAGGATGCTGCTGGCAAAAATCGCCGGAATCACGCCGGCCATGTTGATTTTCAAGGGCAGGTGACTCGCTTGGGCCTGGTACATCTTGCGGCCTTGCTGGCGCTTGGCGTAGTTGACGGTGATGCGGCGCTGGGCGCGCTCGACGTAGACGATGCAGGCAACCACGGCGACCGCGATCAATGCGACCAGCAGCAGCAGCACGCCGTTGATCTGGCCTTCGTAGGCCTGGGTCAGCGAGGCGCCGACTGCACCAGGGAAACCGGCGACGATGCCGGCAAAAATGAGCATGGAAATGCCATTGCCAACGCCCTTTTCGGTAATCTGCTCGCCGAGCCACATGAGAAACATGGCGCCGGTCACGAGGGAAATGATTGCTGTCAAGGTGAATGCGAGGCCGGGATTGTACGCCAGCGGCGTCAGCAGACCCATCGTCATGCCCGTGCCTTGCAAGGCGGCAAGGCCCAGGGCGCCCCAGCGGGTGTACTGGGTGATCTTGCGGCGGCCCGACTCTCCCTCTTTCTTCAATTGGTCGAGCTGCGGGCTGACGGCGGTCAGCAACTGCATGATGATCGAGGCGGAAATGTACGGCATGATGCCGAGCGCGACGATGCTCATGCGTTCGAGGGCACCGCCGGAAAACATGTTGAACAGGTCGGCGAAGGTGCCTTCGTTCTGCGAGAAGAACGCCTGCAACTGAATCGGGTCGATTCCCGGCACCGGAATATGCGTGCCGACGCGATAGACGAAGATCGCGAACAGCAGGAATAGCAGGCGCGCCTTGAGCTCGCCAAGGCCGGCGCCGATGTTTTCCGGGTTCAGGTTCGGTTTCTTCGCCATGGCTGCCTACCTAGTTCGCATCCTCGCCAGTTTCGGCCTCGTCGTTGCCGCTTCCGCTTTCGGTCTTGGCCTTGGTTTCGGTCTTGGCCTTGGTTTCGGTCTTGGTCTCGCCCTTGGCCTTGACCGGGGCTTTATCGGCCACCGGTTCGGCTTCAGCCGCTGGCGAAGCCTCCCAGTCGCCGATCACCTTGCCGCCGGCGGCCTCGATCGCCGCCCGGGCGCCCTTGCTCACGCGCAATCCGCGCAAGGTCAATGGTTTGCTGACGTCGCCAGACAACATGACCTTGGCGCGCTTGACATTGGCCCGGATCAGCCCGGCCTTGCGCAAGGCGGCAAGATCGATGACTTCGGCATCGACCCCTTGCAATTCGCCGGTTCGAACTTCGGCGGTAACGCGACCGATCCGCGAAGTGAAGCCGAATTTCGGCAGGCGCATCTGCAAGGGCATCTGCCCGCCCTCGAATCCGGGCCGCACGCCGCCGCCGGAGCGGGAATTCTGCCCCTTGTGCCCCTTGCCGCAGGTCTTGCCGAAACCACTGCCGACACCGCGACCGACGCGCTTTCTCGGCTTGCCGCTACCCGTTGCCGGTTTCAATTCATTCAGTCGCATTCGAATGCTCCGCCTGCCCGTCCTCGACGGCGAGCAGATAACTGACCTTGCTAATCATGCCTCGCACCGACGGCGTGTCGGCGAGTTCCACCGTGTGATGCAAGCGGCGCAGGCCAAGCCCTTGCACGCACAGCTTGTGCTTCGGCTGCACGCCGATGGGGCTGCGCACCAGTGTCACCTTGACCGTATTCGACTCGCTCATCGCCATGCTTCCTCTTGCGCCACTATTGGCGCCCACCATTGCCCCGCCAATGCGCCTCAGCCCAGAATCTCTTCGGGGGTCTTGCCGCGGCGGAAGGCGACCTCTTCGGGCGAGCGCATTTCGCGCAGGCCCTTGAAAGTCGCGCGAACGACATTCACCGGATTGGTCGATCCGTAGCACTTGGCAAGCACGTCCTGCACGCCGGCAAGCTCGAGAATCGCGCGCATGGCACCGCCAGCGATGACCCCAGTGCCTTCCGAGGCTGGCTGCATGTAGACCTTGGAAGCTCCATGCCGCGCCTTGATCGGATATTGCAAGGTGTGGCCGTCGAGATTGACTGCGATCATGTTGCGCCGGGCAGCTTCCATCGCCTTCTGGATGGCGAGGGGAACTTCCCGGGCCTTGCCGCGGCCAAAGCCGACCCTGCCCTTGCCGTCGCCGACCGCAGTCAGCGCGGTGAAGCCGAAGATGCGGCCTCCCTTGACGACCTTGGCGACACGGTTGACCTGGATCAGCTTCTCTTGCAGACCCTCTTCGTTCTTTTCCGTCTCTTCTCTGAATGCCATGTTGTGTTCCTAGAATTTCAGCCCGCCTTCCCGGGCTGCCTCGGCGAGCGCCTTGACGCGGCCATGGTAGGCGTAACCGGAACGATCGAATGCGACGCTGTCGATGCCGGCAGCGAGGGCGCGTTCGGCGATCAGCCGGCCAACCTTGCCGGCGGCCTCGATGTTGCCGGTGGCGCCGCCTCGCTGTTCCTTCTCCACCGTGGAGGCGCTAACGAGCACCTTCGCGCCACCCGGCTCGATGATCTGGGCATACATGTGCCTGGGCGAGCGAAACACGCACAGGCGATTGATTCCCTGGAGGCGGATCCGTGCCCTGGCCCTGCGCGCGCGGCGCAGACGGGCATCCTTTTTCACGCCTTTTTTCGCACTCTTTGCTGCAAGCATCAGTTCATGCCCCAGTTCTTGCCATCCACTTTCTGCAATCCACTTTCTGCAATCCGCTTTCTGCAATCTGCATTTCTACAGCCTGTTTCCTGCATCCTGCCTGTTACGCACTACTTCTTCTTCGCCTCTTTGGAGAACACGCGTTCGCCGAGGTAGCGGATTCCCTTGCCCTTGTATGGCTCGGGAGGCCGGAACTTGCGAATCTCGGCGGCGACCTGGCCGACCTTTTGCTTGTCGGCGCCGCTGACGACGATTTCGGTCTGGGAAGGCGTTTCCACCTTGATTCCCTCAGGGACGGCATAATTGACCGGATGCGAATAGCCTACCGTCAAGTTCAGGCTCGCCCCCTGGACCCTGGCGCGATAACCGACTCCGCGCAATTCGAGCCTCTTTTCGAACCCCTCGGAAACTCCGGTGACCATGTTGCGCAGCAGGGCATGGATCGTTCCCGTCATGGCGTTGGCGCGGCGCGAGTTGCCGCGAGCGAGGACTCGCAGGCCTGCTTCCTCCTGTCGCACCTCGACCTCGCCAGGCAAGGCGAGCTGCAAGGCGCCCTTGCCACCCTTGATCGAAATCGCGGCGCCATCGAGGCTCGCTTCGACTCCGTTCGGCACCTGGACCGGATTGTTGGCCAATCTTGACATCGTTCCGCTGCTCTCTGCTCTCTGCTCTCTGCTCTCTACCTGCTTCCTGCCTGCTCTCTGCCTTCTGCTAGAAAACCGTGCAGATCACCTCGCCGCCGACTCCAGCGGCGCGAGCCTGCTTGCCGGTCATCAGGCCGAGGTGCGTCGAGACGATCACCGTGCCGAGGCCAGCGCGGTTTTCGGGCAGTTCGCCCTTGCCGCGATACGCGCGCAGGCCCGGGCGGCTGACACGCTTGATTTCCTCGATGGCGGGCCTGCCATTGACGTATTTCAGCGCCACTTCGAGCTCGGGCTTGCCATCGTTGTCCTTGACTTCGTAGCCGCTGATGTATCCCTCGTCGAGCAATAGCCTGGAAATCGCCACCTTGATCTTGGAGGACGGACACTTGACGCGCTCCATCTTCACCAACTGGGCGTTGCGGATGCGGGTCAGGTAGTCCGCGATCGGATCGGTCATGGTCATGTGGCGCCCTCTACCAGCTCGCCTTGACGAGGCCAGGCACATCGCCGCGCATTGCGGCTTCGCGCAGCTTGTTGCGGCATAGCCCGAACTTGCGGAACACGCCCCGGGGGCGCCCGGTCAACTGGCAGCGCCGCACCAGCCGCGAGGGGCTTGCATTGCGCGGCAACTTCTGCAACTTGACTTGCGCTTGCCATTTTTCCTCGCTATCAGCGTTGGCGTCGGCGAGCACCGCCTTCAGCGCAGCGCGGCGCGCGGCGTATTTCTGCACCGTCTTCCTGCGCTTGGCTTCTCTGGCGATCATCGAGGCTTTTGCCATGATCTGGTCTCCCATTGCCCGCCTTGCGGGCCTGTGTCGATTCGCTGCCTATCCCGCTTTCGCGACTGCTTCCATTCCCCGGAACGGGAAGCGCAGGGCGGCGAGCAAGGCTCTTCCTTCCTCGTCGGTGGCGGCGCTCGTGGTGACGATGATGTCGAGGCCGCGGATCTTGTCGATCTTGTCGTAGTCGATTTCCGGGAAAATGATCTGCTCGCTCACTCCCATGGCGAAATTGCCATTGCCGTCGAAAGATTTCGGGCTGAGGCCGCGGAAGTCGCGAATTCGCGGTATGGCGATGCCAACCAGCCGCTCGAGAAACTCGTACATGCGCTCGCCGCGCAAGGTCACCTTGCAGCCGATGGGCCAGCCTTCGCGAATCTTGAACCCGGCAACGCTCTTGCGCGCCTTGGTGATGACGGGCTTCTGGCCGCTGATCGCTTGCATGTCGGCGCTGGCGAACTCGAGGATCTTCTTGTCCGCGACGGCGCCACCGAGCCCCATGTTGAGCACGACCTTGGTCACTTTCGGCACGCGCATGGGATTGGCATAGCTGAAGCGTTGCATCAACTCGGGCACTACCTGCTGCTGGTAAAACTCTTTCAACTGCGCCATTTCGGCCAACCTGTCAAATCCATTGCGCGTTTTGCGCTATTCGATGATCTCGCCGCTCGACTTGAAGAAGCGCGTCTTGCTGCCATCTTCCTCGATGCGAATCCCCACCCGGTCCGCGGTTTCGGTGTCGGGGTTGAAAATCGCCACGTTCGAAATGTGCAAGGGCGCCTCCTTCTCGATGATCCCGCCAGGCTTTCCCTGATTGGGGTTCGCCCGGGTGTGCCGCTTGACCATGTTGATTCCCGCGACGATGACCTTGTCGCTGCCAACCATGCGCAGGATGCCGCCGCGAGCGCCCTTGTCGCGCCCGGCGATCACCACCACTTCGTCGTCTTTCCGCAATTTGCGCATGATTTTTCGTTCCACACTGCCTTTTAGAAACTGCCTTTCATAAACAGCCTTGCGGGGCTGTTGCCCGCGAGGCCTGCTACAACACCTCCGGAGCGAGCGAAATGATTCGCATGAAGCGCTCGTCGCGCAACTCGCGGGTCACCGGCCCGAACACCCGGGTGCCAATGGGCGCCTGCTGGTTGTTGAGCAGGATCGCGGCATTGTCGTCAAAACGGATCAGCGAGCCATCGCCGCGCCGCACGCCCTTGCGCGTTCGCACCACCAGGGCATCGAGCACCTGGCCTTTCTTCACTCGCCCGCGCGGAATCGCCTCTTTCACCGCGACCTTGATGATGTCGCCGATATGGGCGTAGCGCCGATGCGAGCCGCCGAGCACCTTGATGCACATGATCCGGCGCGCTCCGCTGTTATCGGCGACATCGAGATACGATTGCACTTGAATCATCGTCAAACTCCCGTGGCGCGCTTGTCGATCGAAACCAGCGCCCAGGATTTCGTTCGCGAAATCGGTCGCACTTCGCGGATCGTCACTTCATCGCCGGGCAGGCATTCGTTGTTCGCGTCATGGGCCGCGATTCGCGTCGAACGCTTGACGATCTTGCCGTAGACCGGGTGTTTCACGCGCCGCTCGATCAGCACAACGATGGACTTGTCCATCTTGTTGCTGACGACCTTGCCCGATGCGGTTCGGCCCCTGCCCTGCTCCACGTTGATTGTCGTCATGCGCTTTGTTCCGTCGCTGTCTGGGTCGCTGCCTGGGTTTCTGTCTCGACCGCTTTCTCGGCAAGCAGTGTCTTCACTCTGGCGATATCCCTGCGCACCATTCCGGCGAGGTGCGGCTGGCCCAATTGGCCGGTCGCCTTCTGCATGCGGTAGTCGAAGCGCTCCTTGCAAAGCTGATCGAGCCGCTCCTGCAATTCGCCGGTCGTCAGTTCGCGCAATTCCTCGGCTTTCATCACATCACCGTCCGTTTGACGAAACTGGTGCGGAACGGCAGCTTGGCTGCGGCGAGGGAAAATGCATCCCTGGCGAGCTCTTCATCGACTCCCTCGATCTCGAACATGACGCGACCGGGCTGAATCTGGGCGACCCAGTACTCGACGTTGCCCTTGCCCTTGCCCTGGCGAACTTCGAGGGGCTTTTGCGTGATCGGCTTGTCCGGGAACACGCGAATCCAGATCTTGCCGCCACGGCGCACTCGCCGCGTCATCGCTCGCCGGGCCGCCTCGATCTGGCGCGCCGTCAGGCGTCCGCGGCTCACTGCCTTGAGCCCGAACTGGCCGAAATCAACCTTGCTGCCGCGATGCGAAAGCCCGCGGTTGCGGCCTTTCTGCATCTTGCGGTACTTGGTGCGCTTTGGCTGTAACACGATTGCCTATCCTTGAACTCTTTTCTGTGCTCTGTGCTCTGTGTTCGATGATCCGCCCGGCCTCGTCTGGCCGTTGCCGCGAGCCGTCGCTATGCCTGTGCCTGGCCCGCGCGCGAACCGAGCATGGCCTCGTCGAGGTCGAGCACCTCGCCCTTGAAAATCCATACCTTCACGCCGATCACGCCATACGTGGTGCTTGCTTCCGAAGTCGCATAGTCGATGTCGGCGCGGAACGTGTGCAAGGGCACGCGGCCTTCGCGATACCATTCGGAGCGTGCGATCTCGACTCCGCCAAGCCGGCCTCCGACTTGCACCTTGACGCCTCCGGCACCTTGCCGCATGGCGTTCTGCACGGCGCGCTTCATGGCCCGGCGGAACATCACTCTTCGCTCGAGCTGCTGGGCGATGCCGTCGGCAACGAGCTGCGCGTCAAGATCGGGCTTGCGAATCTCCTCGATGTTGACCTGGACCGCCTTCTGCTCGATCTGCATCAACTTGGCCAAGGCGCCACGCAGCTTTTCTACGTCCTCTCCCTTCTTTCCGATCACGATGCCGGGCCGGGCCGTATGGATCGTGATCTTTGCCGTTTCGGCGGGCCGCTCGATATCGACCCGGGAGACCGATGCGTTGGCGAGCCGCTTGCGGATGAACTCGCGGACTTTCAGGTCGACGAGCAGGTTTTTCGCGTACTGTTCGCCTTCGGCATACCATAGCGAGGCATGACGCTTGACGATTCCGAGCCGAATTCCCGTTGGATGTGCTTTCTGGCCCATTCACTGATCCTAGTCGGCGCCCGCTTTGCTGCGGGCGGGTTTTGCTTGCTGGCTTTTCATGGCGACTGTTGCTGAATATCCCTGTGGCGGCCTTGGCGCTTGCCGGCCTGGCTCAAGCCTATTCATCGTCGGCAACCTTGATCGTGATGTGGCACGATCGCTTGAGAATGCGGTCTGCCCGGCCTTTCGCCCGGGGCCTGATGCGACGCAAGGTGCGCCCTTCATCGACGTGAATCGTCGCCACGCGCAATTCGTCGATGTCGGCGCCCTGGTTGTGCTCGGCATTGGCGATCGCCGAATTCAGCAACTTATGGATGATCGCAGCGCCCTTGCGAGTGCTGAACTGCAACATTTGCAAGGCTTCCTCGACCTGCCTGCCGCGAATCTGGTCGGCGACCAGCCGCGCCTTCTGGGCGGAAATTCGCGCACCGCGCAATCTTGCCGCTGTTTCCATCATCCGTTCCTCTTGGCTTTACGCCGTCTTTCTTGCTCGCCGTGCTTCTCGCTCACGGCCTTTTTCGCTCACTGTCTTTCCCGCCGTCTTTCCCGCTTCTTTCGCAGTTTCGGCTACCGTTTCGCCTTCCTGTCGGCGAGGTGGCCGCGATACGTGCGGGTCAAGGCGAATTCGCCAAGCTTGTGCCCGACCATGTCTTCGCTGATGAATACCGGCACGTGCTGGCGACCGTTGTGTACGGCGATCGTCAGGCCGAGCATGTCGGGCGAAATCATCGAGCGGCGCGACCAGGTCTTGATCGGTCTCTTGTCCGAGTTTTCCACGGCCTTTTGCACTTTCTTCATCAGATGCAGATCGATGAAGGGGCCTTTTTTCAATGAACGCGGCATTGCCTGCTTCCTTTAACGGCTCTTCTTGCGACGGCGCACGATCAGCTTGTCAGTGCGCTTGTTGGAGCGAGTCTTGTAGCCCTTGGTCGGCACGCCGGTAGGCGATACCGGATGGCGTCCGCCAGAGCTCTTGCCTTCGCCGCCGCCATGGGGGTGATCGACCGGATTCATCGCCACGCCCCGAACCGTCGGGCGAATGCCGCGCCAGCGGTTGGCGCCGGCCTTGCCGAGGGAACGCAGCGAATGTTCCGAGTTGCAAACCTCGCCCAGGGTCGCGCGGCACTCCGCGAGCACCTTGCGCATCTCGCCCGAGCGCAGCCGCAAGGTGACGTACTTGCCTTCCCGCGCGACGAGCTGCACCGAGGCGCCAGCGCTACGCGCGAGCTGGGCGCCCTTGCCCGGCTTCAATTCGACGCAATGCATGGTGCTGCCAAGGGGAATGTTGCGCATGGGCAGGCAGCTTCCTGCCCTGATCGGCGAATCCTCGCCGGAAATCACCGTGTCGCCGGCTTGCAGTCCGGCCGGCGCGATGATGTAGCGTCGCTCGCCATCGGCATAGAGCAGCAAGGCGATATTGGCCGAACGGTTCGGATCGTGTTCGAGCCTTTCGATCTTCGCTTCGATATCGTCCTTGTCGCGACGGAAATCGATGATCCGGTATTTCTGCTTGTGGCCGCCGCCAGCGTGGCGGCGGGTGATGCGGCCCTGATTGTTGCGCCCGCCGGTTTTCGGCTTGGGCGCGGTCAACGGCGCATGGGGAGCGCCCTTGTGCAAATCGGGATGGCGCACCTTGACGACGAAGCGGCGTCCGGGCGAAGTCGGTTTGCATTTCACTACAGGCATGACCGAGACCCCACGCTACCCTGCACCGGCCAAATCGATGGCATCGCCGCTCTGCAAGCGCACATAGGCCTTGCGCCAGTCCGGCCGCTTGCGCGGACGGCCGCGCGCTGCGCCCTTGACCTTGCCCTTGACGTTGAGAACTTGCAGGCTGGCGACCGTCACGCCGAAGATTCCCTCGACCGCAGCGGCGATTTCTTCCTTGGTGGCGTCCCGGGCAACCTTGAAGGCGTACTGGTTGCTTGCTTCGCTGGCGATCGCGCTCTTCTCGGAGACATGTGGCGCCAGCAATACCTGATACATGCGCTCCTTGTTCATGACAGCATCCTTTCGATCTGCTGCATGGCGGGGACCGTGCAAAGCACCTGGTCGAAGCCGATCAGGCTCACCGGGTCGATCGCCTGGGCATCGATCACGCCGACCTTGTGCAAGTTGCGCGAGGCGAGATACAGATTGTTTTCGACGGACTCGGTGATGATGAGCACGTTGTCGAGCTCGAGTTCCTTGAGCCTGGCTGCCAGATCCCGGGTCTTGTGCGTAGCGAGCTTGAACTTATCGACGAGCACGAGACGCTGCTGGCGGATCAACTCGGAGACGATGCACTGCATGGCGCTGCGATACATCTTGCGGTTGAGCTTCTTGGCGTGATCCCGGGGCCGGGTGGCGAAGGCGAGGCCGCCACCGCGCCAGATCGGCGAGCGGATCGTTCCTGCCCGGGCGCGGCCCGTGCCTTTCTGCCGCCAGGGCTTGCGGCCACCGCCACGAACTTCGGAACGACTCTTCTGCCTGACGCTGCCTTGGCGCGCGCCGGCAAGATAGCTGACGACGGTCTGATGCACGAGGGGCTCGTTGAAGTCCCGGGCAAAGGCTTCGTCGGGAAGCGAGATCGTCTTGCCGGGCTGTTTACCGGACCTTTCGCCGGATTTCTCGTCAAGAAGGGTCAAGGCAAGTTCCATGGTCAATTCACCCGTCTCGACTTGACTGCGGGCCGCACGACCACCCGGGAGCCGGTGGCGCCGGGCAATGCGCCCTTGATGAGCAGCAGGTGGTTTTCCCGATCGACGCGCACGACTTCGAGGCTTTGCACGGTCTTGCGCACATTGCCCATCTGGCCGGCCATCTTCTTGCCCTTGAACACCTTGCCTGGAGTCTGGCACTGGCCGATCGAGCCGGGAGCGCGATGCGAGACCGAGTTGCCGTGGGTCGCATCCTGCATGCGGAAATTGTGCCGCTTGACGGTCCCCTGGAAGCCCTTGCCCTTGGAAATTCCGGTGACATCGACTTTCTGGCCTTGCTCGAACAGCTCGACGCTGATCTCGCTGCCGGCGCCGATGTCGCCAAGATCGACTCCTTCGGTGCGGAACTCCCACAGGCCCTCGCCCGCTTCGGTGCCGGCCTTGCGGAAGTGCCCGGCCTCGCAGCGATTGACCCGGGAAGCCTTGCGCCCTCCCATGGTCACCTGGACCGCGCTATAGCCGTCGGTTTCGGCAGTCTTGACCTGGGTGACGCGGTTCGGCAACACCTCGACCACGGTCACGGGCACCGACACGCCGTCCTCGTTGAAGACGCGAGTCATCCCGCTTTTTCTGCCGACCAATCCCAGTGACATGTGTCTCGTACCTAAATTTCTGCGTTTTTCGTGCTGGGCGCGTCCCACGCCCGGGCATCTCATCGCTGCGTGCCTGGCGCGGAATCACGTGGGTGCTCGTGACTTCGTGACATCAGTGCGCCAAGACTTTTCGTAAACCTGCCAAAAAAAGGGCAACGAGGACTGACTACCCGCTGCCTGGCGTGGCCTTTCCTGCCTATTGCAGGCTGATCTGCACTTCCACTCCTGCCGCCAGATCCAGTTTCATCAGGGCATCGACGGTCTTCTCGGTCGGCTCGACGATATCGAGCAGACGCTTGTGCGTGCGAATCTCGTACTGGTCACGCGCGTCCTTGTTGACGTGGGGCGAAATCAGCACCGCGAAGCGCTCCTTGTTGGTCGGCAGGGGAATCGGCCCCCGCACCTGGGCGCCAGTCCGCTTTGCCGTATCGACGATTTCCCGCGTCGACTGGTCGATCAGGCGATGATCGAACGCTTTCAACCTGATCCTGATTCGCTGATTCTGCATCATCGCTCTTCGACGCAACCGGGGCACGGACTGATCGCAAAAAGCGGCAAAAGCGCCCTGAAAAGTCAGGACCGCTTCAGCCCTCGCCCAAAAGGACGCGCATTTTGATGACTTGGAATCCGAATGTCAAGCGGAAATTTCCGCAAGTGTGGAGAACAAATAAACTGTCCGGTTCTAGAACACGTGAAGTGTCCGTTGTACAGCGTCCGCCTTTGGAGGCCGAGCGGAGGCAGCTTTGATCGTCGCTCATTTTTCCATCCGTTGTACAGCGTCCGCCTTTGGAGGCCGAGCGGAGGCTGCATGGGTATTGCGGAACGGAAGGGGCACCGGATACCGTGCCGATCCTCAAGCAGCCGGGGGCCGGCTTCGCCATCCTCGGCGCGGCTTTGGTCGGGCAGGAGGTTCGCGAGGGATCGGCCCTCAGCCGCCGGGCTGGTCGTTCTGATCGACTTCGAGCAGGGCGACTTCGGCTTCGTCGGGATTGACCCGGGACAGGCTGCCGTTGACTGCCGAGCCCATGACCATTTCGATGATGTTGTACGAAACGTTGCCGTTGACCACACCGCGAGCGGCGAGCTCGACGTGCTTGAACGAGCGCACGTTGCCGTTCACGCTGCCGTTGATGACCACCAGCGGAACCTCGATGTCGCCTTCGACGAGGCCATTTTCGGCAACTCGCAATAGCGCTTTTGAGCCATCGTCCGCGACGATGCTGCCGATCACCTTGCCTTCGACAACGAGCTCTCCGTCGAAACGGATGTCGCCGTGGATTGTCGTTCCCGCCGAGATCACGGTCGGATTGCCCGGGTTGCCGTGGCTCATCGCGCCTCGCAGCTTTCTGTTCAACATGGTTCCTCGCTTATGGTTCCTCGCTTGTCGAGTCTCGCCTAGGGCAAGAGCGCGGCGCCTGCCAGGCCCTCGCTTTCCTCTTGCCCGAACATGATGTTCATGCATTGCACCGCCTGGCCAGCGGCGCCCTTGACGAGGTTGTCCTCGGCCGCCAGCACGATCGCCATGGACGACTTCTCGGCATAGTGTACCGATATCTCGCAAACATTCGAACCGCGGACGTCGCGGGTCGCCGGCAATTCTCCGGCTTCCAGCACTTGCACGAAAGGCTCGTCGGCATAGCGGCGCACAAAGACGCTGCGCAGCGACTCGGCATCGCAGCCGCCGGGGTCGCGAACCGGCGCGTAGCACGTCGCGAGAATGCCGCGGATCATCGGCGTCAGATGCGGCACGAAAGTCAGGCGCACCGGCCTGCCGCCAGCAGCCTGCTCGAGCCCCTGAACGATCTCGGGATGATGGCGGTGCCCCGCGAGCGCATAGGCGCTGATCGATTCGGCGGTCTCGCAAAGCAGATATTCGGCGGCCGCCTTGCGGCCAGCGCCGCTGACTCCGGATTTGGCGTCGGCGATCAGCCGGGATTCATCGACCAGGCGATTTTCCAGCAAGGGCAGCAAGGCGAGCTGGATCGCCGTCGGATAACAGCCAGGAACCGCGATCAGGCGCGCCTCGCGAATCCGCTTCCGGTTGACCTCGGGAAGCCCGTAAACCGCCCCGGCAACGAGTTCCGGGCTCTCGTGGACGACGCCGTACCATTGCTCCCAACAGGCGATGTCGCGGATGCGGAAGTCGGCTGACAGGTCGATCACCCGGGCGCCGCCGGCAAGCACCCGAGCCGCAGAACGCATCGCCACCGCGTGGGGAGTCGCGAAAAACACCACGTCACAGGCGCCGAGAGCGTCTTCGTCGGGCAAGCCGAAGTCGATGTCAAGCTTGCCGCGCAGATTGGGGAAATGTCGCGTGACAGCAGCTCCGGCGAACTCCCGGGAAGTGACTTGCACCAACTCGACGTGCCGATGGCCCGCCAGCAAGCGCAGCAACTCGCCCCCGGCATAGCCGGCGGCACCGACTATGCCTGCGGTGATCATGCTAGACTCCTCTCAGGGTCCGGTTTTAGGATCGCGCTTCAGGGTCGGGTTGCGGGGTCCGGTTCCAGGGCCGGGTTGCGCAATCGGGCAGACGAACTCCAGCGCCATTGCACCGCCCGCTCGCCCGTGGCCACCTATCTTACACGGTCGATGCCATGGGCGAAACTTGCTGCCCGTTGCCGTCGCCATGGCGTCCGGGCGAAACTTCCCGGCGAGGGAGCTTTGCATGCTTTGGCTGAAGTCCTTCCACATCATCGCCATGGTGTGCTGGTTCGCCGGCCTGTTCTATCTGCCGAGGCTGTTCGTCTATCACGCCATGAGCGAGGACCGCGCGAGCCGCGACCGTTTCGTCGTCATGGAACGCAAGCTGTTCTGGGGAATCACCACCCCCGCAGCGGCAGCCACCTTGCTGTTCGGCGTTTGGCTGCTGCTTGGCAACATCGGCTATTTTCTCGCCTGGTGGTGGATGTGGGCGAAACTCGCGCTGGTCGCCCTTCTGCTTGCCTTCCATGGCCTCTGCTGGGTACACATGCGCGCCTTGCGCGACGGCAGCAATACGCGGAGCCATGCCTATTTCCGCGTTTTCAACGAGTTGCCCGTCGTGCTACTCGTCGCCATCACCATCCTGATCGTCGTGAAGCCGGCAATATGAATCGCGTCCGTGCCGACAAGCCCGTGGTGCTGTGCTTTTCCGGCCTCGACCCAAGTGGCGGCGCGGGCTTGCAGGCCGATATCGAGACCTTGCACGCGCTCGGCTGCCATTGCACCCCGATTGCCACCGCATTGACCGTGCAGGATACGCGCAATGCCACGAGGATGGTTGCCGTGGCGCCCGAGCTGATCGCCGAGCAGGCGCGCAAGGTGCTCGCGGACATGCCCGGGAGCTGCTTCAAGCCCGGCCTGCTCGGCAGCGTGGCGCAGTTCCGGCGCAACTTCGATCTCGCCATTCAGCGCGACGACGACGCCGAAGCGCAGGCGCGGCTGCGCCGCCTGATCGCGCCGTTCCTGCTGCGGCGGCTGAAGACGGACGTGCTCTACGACCTGCCGGAGCGCACCGAGATCACCCTGCATGTGGAGCTGTCGCCGGCCGAGGCGTCGCTGTACGAAGCGCTCCGGCAGCGCGCCGTGGCGGAGCTCGAAGA
>RKSA01000190.1 GCA_007571115.1 Gammaproteobacteria bacterium | reverse complement strand
ATGCTTTGCCCCCCCCCCCCCTTGCCAAGCTTTTGCTTCTTTTGAAAAATTGTATTCCTGATTTTCTGGAACATGGGGGAGATGACCTCGGCAGCCTCTGGAAGAGCGTCCCCACGGACACTGCTGACCGTTCAGGCTCGCTTTGGCACTGGAAAATGCTGCTGGAACAGCGCTTCGAGCGGGTTCGCAAGAGCTGGACTCACGTTCGCCGGGCCAGGAAGCAGTGGACGCCAGCGGCTGCGCTGGTTTTCTCCATTTCCCAGTTGTCGGGAAGCTGTTTCGGCCGAAGCTCGGTCTCTGCCTCGAGATAGATCAGCGCCGGTCTCGCAAGCAGGCCGCTTTGCTCGAGCACCTCGCAGGCTCTGGGCAAGAAGCCGCCGGCAAAGGGTGGGTCGAGGAAAACGAGGTCGATGCTTGACGGAGCGAGGCGAGTCAGCCGCAGCCAGTCCCAGGCCGATGCGTGGTGAATTTCCATGTTGTCGGCTTGCAAGATGCGAGCGTTTTCCCTGAGCGCCCGGCAGACGGCCGCATTGCGGTCGACGCAAATCGCCTGGACAGCTCCCCTCGACAATGCCTCGAAGCCCAGTGCGCCGCTGCCGGCGAACAGATCCAGGCAGTTGCTTCCGGGGATTGCATCGCGAAGCCAGTTGAACAGCGTTTCGCGGATGCGATCGGGAGTCGGTCGCAGGCCATCTACCTGGGGGAAGCGCAACAGCCTGCTGCGCCATTCGCCGCCGATGATTCGCACGGCGCCTTTGCCAGGGCCTCGGCCTTTCTTGCTGCTCACGAGTCACGCCTCCTCCATTGGGCGGGGCCAAGCATCGTCGCTCTCCGGCCAAAAGCACGGGCTGTTTGCGAAATGCCCCGTCCTTCTTGTTGGACGGGGCTGCGCTTTGTCGGCTGGGCCGTGGCGGTGATAGGATAGCGCACCGCCAATTTCGAGAACATTCGATGTCCCCGCCCGATCATTCTTCGCGCCCTGCAGAGGAGGTTTTTCAATCCGGT
Organism: Gammaproteobacteria bacterium; assembly: GCA_007571115.1. Taxonomy (GTDB): domain Bacteria; phylum Pseudomonadota; class Gammaproteobacteria; order Pseudomonadales; family Pseudohongiellaceae; genus UBA9145. Next base: position 5,967 of record RKSA01000190.1, on the reverse strand, counting down.
AGCCCGGCGGGCGGGGGGCTGTTTGCCCGCCTCAAGCGAGGCCTCGGCAAGACCAGCGAGCGTTTGCGAGACGGCTTGCAGGCCATGGTCCCTGGGCATGGCCGCATCGATGCCGAATTGCTTGACGAGATTGAAACGCGGCTTCTTTCGGCCGATGTGGGGCTCGACGCCACGACCGCCGTGCTCGAGGCGCTGCGCAGGAAACTCGACCGTCGGCAACTCGCCGACGCCGAACAATTCGTCGCCGCGCTGAAGGACGAGCTGGCCGACATCCTGCTTCCTTGCGAGAAGCCCTTGCGAGTCGCCGCCGCTGGCCGCCCTTTCGTCATCCTCATGGTTGGCGTCAACGGCGCCGGCAAGACGACGACGATCGGCAAGTTGGCGCACAGGTTTCGCGACGAAGGGCATTCGGTCATGCTGGCGGCCGGCGACACCTTCCGCGCCGCAGCCGTCGAGCAACTGACGGCCTGGGGGGAGCGCAACGACGTGCCGGTCGTCGCCCAGGAAGCTGGCGCCGACAGCGCTGCGGTGATTTTCGATGCCTGGCAATCGGCCCGGGCGAAACAGATCGACGTGCTCATCGCCGATACCGCCGGACGCTTGCATACCCATGACAACCTCATGCGCGAACTGGAAAAGATCGTTCGCGTGCTGCGCAGGCAAGATGCCGGCATCCCCGACGAAATCCTGCTCGTGCTCGATGCGACAACGGGGCAGAATGCCTTGCATCAGGCGGAAAGCTTCCAGCGGAGCGCGTCGTTCACCGGAATCGTGCTGAGCAAGCTCGACGGCACCGCCAAGGGTGGAGTGATTTTCGCCATTGCGCAGCGATTCGGCCTGCCATTGCGCTTCATCGGCATCGGCGAAGGCGCTAGAGACTTGCGGCCCTTCGCCGCGCGCGAGTTCGTCGAGGCGCTGTTTGGCGATTGATCCGGTGATCGGGCCTGGAAACTTGAATTTTCCGCAACTGTCCATATATCTTCCCGTGGCGGCGCGGGAAACGCCTCAAGGCATTGACAGAGTTGCAAAAAAGGGTGTAAAATCCGCGCACTCTCGGGGGAAGAGGGTAACGAGGAGGTAGCGAGAGGGTAACAACATGAGCAACACCGCCACAGCACTGCAAACAGTCTGGCCAGCGAGCCCCGGACGCGATCTGACCGCCTACATCGCGAGCGTCAACAATATCGCGATGCTATCGCCAGAGCAGGAGCTCGAGCTGGCCCGGGAGTATTTCTATCAGGACGACGTGGAAGCCGCACGACAACTCGTTCTTGCGCATTTGCGCTTCGTCGTCCATATCGCGCGGACGTATTCGGGCTATGGCCTGTCCCAGGCCGACTTGATCCAGGAAGGAAATGTCGGCCTGATGAAGGCCGTGAAGCGTTTCGACCCCAACGTTGGAGTCCGCCTCGTGTCCTTCGCGGTACACTGGATCCGCGCGGAAATGCACGAGTTCATCCTGCGCAACTGGCGCATCGTCAAGATCGCCACCACCAAGGCGCAACGCAAGCTGTTCTTCAATTTGCGTTCGGCAAAGAAGCAGCTTGGCTGGCTGAACAACGACGAAGCCCAGGCGCTGGCCGACGACCTCGGCGTCGATGCCAAAGTCGTCAGGCAGATGGAAGGCCGCATGAGCGCCTACGACCGATCGTTCGACGCCGACCCCGAAAGCTCCGACGATGACGATTTCCGCGCCCCGGAGAACTATCTCGAAGACCGGTCGGCTGACCCAGCCATCCAGTTGGAAGAATCCCAATGGGAAGAGGTCACTGGTGCCTCCCTGCGCGAAGCGATCACGCAGCTCGACGAGCGTAGCCGCAACATCCTCCAGAAACGCTGGTTTTTCGAAGACAGCAAGGCGACCTTGCACGAATTGGCCGACGAGTACGGCATTTCCGCCGAACGCGTGCGGCAAATCGAGAAGGAAGCCATGAACAGGATCAAGGCGCGAATGGCGGCCTGATCGCGCTTGTGTCACGTTGAATCGAAAGCGCCCCGTCTCTGCTTGCCGCCCCAGGGGCAACGGCCTTCTCCCTGGCTCGCCTTTCCTGTGCATCTTTGCCCCAATGCGGCAGAAACGACGGACCTGACATGGAATTGATCGTCAACGGCGAACCGAGAAAGCTGCCCGAGCCGCTTTCCGTCGCCGCGCTGGTCAGCGAGCTCGGAGTGACCGGCAAGCGAATCGCCTTGGAGCGGAACGGCGAGATCGTGCCGCGCAGCGAATTTGCAGCGACAATGCTGAAAGCCGGCGACAAGCTGGAAATCGTGCAGGCGATCGGAGGAGGCTGAAAGCGACATCATGAGCAAGGAAGCGGCACAGGCAACGGATCCATTGTTGATCGCGGGCCGGCGTTACCGGTCCAGGTTGATCGTCGGCAGTGGCAAGTACCGCGATTTCGAGCAGAACCGGGCCGCTCTCGAAGCCAGTGGCGCTGAAATCATCACCGTCGCCATCCGCCGCGTCAATCTCGGCCAGAATCGCGACGAGCCGAACTTGCTCGAGGTCATTTCCCCCGACAAGTACACGATCCTGCCCAATACCGCAGGCTGCTACGACGCCGCCGACGCGGTTCGCACGTGCAAGATGGCGCGGGAACTGCTCGACGGGCACAAGCTCGTCAAGCTCGAAGTGCTCGGCGACCGGAAGACCCTGTACCCGAACGTCACCGAGACCTTGAAAGCCGCAGCAACACTCGTTGCTGACGGATTCGAGGTGATGGTCTACACCAGCGACGACCCCCTGGTCGCGCGCGAGCTTGAACAGCTCGGCTGTGTTTCGGTAATGCCGCTTGGCGCCCCGATCGGCTCTGGCCTCGGCATTCGCAATCCTTACAATATCCGCATGATTCTCGAAAACGCCACCACCCCGATCATCGTCGACGCCGGAGTTGGCACTGCCTCCGACGCGACGATCGCCATGGAACTCGGCTGCGCCGGCGTGCTCATGAACACCGCCATCGCCGAGGCGCAAGATCCGCTGCTCATGGCCGCAGCGATGAACAAGGCGGTCGCTGCGGGCCGCGAGGCATTCCTGGCCGGACGCATGCCGCGCAGGCTCCATTCCAGCGCTTCGTCGCCCGAAAGCGGAACGTTCTTCCCGCCCCTGTGAGCGGTTCGGCAAAAGTGTCCGGGAGGAGGCGACCGGTTCGCAGCTATGTCATCCGTTCGGGGCGTCTGACGAGCGGTCAGCGTCGCGCCATCGAACGACACTCCCAGCCCTACGTGATCGATTTCGAACCGAAGCCTCTCGCACTCGACGCAATGTTCCCCGAAGTGCAACCGGTCACGGTCGAGATCGGTTTCGGCTCGGGGGACTCGCTGTTGCAAATGGCGCGGGAGCTGCCACAAGTCAATTTTCTTGGCATCGACGTGTACAAGCCGGGACTCGGCCGCCTGCTGCAAGGCATCGTCGGGCATCGGCTGGAAAACGTTCGCTTGATCTGCCACGATGCGGTCGAGGTGTTCGCCGACAATATCGCCGATGCAAGCGTCGACCGGGTGCTGATGCTGTTTCCCGACCCCTGGCCGCGCAAGCGCCACCACAAGCGTCGGCTGGTACAGGCCGATTTCATGAAACTCGTGTCGCGTCGACTCAAGGCTGGCGGAGAGGTGCATCTGGCTACCGATTGGCCACCATATCTCGAGCACATGATCGAGGTGATGGAACAGGTTCCCGGATTGGCCAACCGTTTCGGCCCCGCATGCTGCTGGGAGAATCCGGCACGGCCGTTGACGCGGTTCGAGCTCCGCGGCAAGCGCCTTGGCCATGAAGTTCGCGACCTGCTGTATCGCAAGAGTGGCAGCTCATGAAACCGCCCATGAAACCGTCCATGAAACCGGGCCAACGGGACGACTTGTACGCGACCAGGGCAATGCCTGGCGATTTCGTGTTCGACGAGCGAGTGGCTGCGGTGTTCGACGACATGATCCACAGGTCGGTTCCCGGCTATGCCACGATCGTCGCCATGACCGCCGCGCTGGCGGAACGATATTGCCCGCCGGGAACTCGAATCTACGATCTCGGTTGCAGTCTCGGCGCCGCCAGCCTCGCGATCGCTGATCGCCTGCAGGGCCGGGATTGCGAAATCATCGCTGTCGACAGCTCCCGGCCCATGCTCGATGGCCTGGAATCGCGGCGAGCCGAACTTGGCGTCCGCGCTGGCGCGATGCAATGCCGTCATCAGGACATCCGCGATTGCGTCATCGAGAACGCATCGCTGGTGATCCTCAATTTCACCTTGCAGTTCATCACCCCGGAAGACCGAAGCGGCCTGATGCAGCGAATCCACGCCGGTATGACTGGCCGAGGCGCAATGATCCTGTCGGAAAAGATCGTCTTGCCCGACCCAGAGCTGAATTCGCTCTACATCGACGTGCATCACGAATTCAAGCGCGCCATGGGCTATAGCGAGCTCGAGATCAGCCGCAAGCGCGCCGCGCTGGAAAAAGTGCTGCTGCCGGAAACCGTCGCCGATCATCGGGCACGGCTCGCTGACGCTGGCTTCGAATCGGTCGAGCAATGGTTTCAATGCCTGAACTGGGTTTCCATGCTGGCTCGCAAGCGCGACGAACGATGAATTTCACCGGCCTGCTTGCACGGCTCGAAGGCACGGCGCTGTCGCCATTGCGCGATTTCGTTTCCCACGGGCGGCTGGCGCGGATTCGCCATGGAGACTTCCGCAGGCTTCGCTCGCTGGTCGACGAACTGCCGCGGCTCGTCCCTTCCGTGACCGATTTCGGAGCGCGCGTGATGATCGGCAGCCCTGCCGATTGCGATGAGCAAGCGAGGGAGGAACTGCGACGCTTGCTGATGGACTTCGCGCCCTGGCGCAAGGGACCATTCGAATTGTTCGGCATCGACCTCGACGCCGAGTGGCGCAGCGAACTGAAATGGGCGCGGCTCGACGGCAAGATCGCTTCCCTTGACGGGCGCAAGGTGCTCGATGTGGGCTGCGGCAATGGCTACTATTGCTTCCGCATGTTGGGGCGCGGTGCCAGCGAGGTGGTTGGACTCGACTCGCACATCCCTTACGTCATGCAATTCTGGGCGTTGAAATCCTTCGTTCCCGAGGCGCAATGCTGGGTTCTGCCCATGGCGATGGAAGAGTTTCCGTCGGGCAGCGGCCATTTCGACACGGTCTTTTCGATGGGAGTGCTGTACCACGTTCGCTCGCCTCTTGACCACCTGCTCCAGTTGCGCGAGGCGCTGCGCCCCGGCGGCGAGCTGGTGCTGGAGACCTTGCATGTCGAAGGAGGAGAGGGCTATTGCCTGACGCCGCGAGAGCGATACGCGCGGATGCGCAATGTCTGGTTCCTGCCGTCGATCGCGACCTTGCAAAACTGGCTGCAACGTTGCGGCTTCAGCGATGCGAGGATCCTCGACCTGAGCGTGACGACACCCGCCGAGCAGCGCAGCACCGCCTGGATGCCTTTCGATTCCCTCGCGGATTCGCTCGACCCGCGAGATCCGGCTCGAACGGTGGAGAGCCACCCAGCGCCAGCACGACTATTGCTGGCTGCCAGGCGAGCGGCATGAACAGGCCTATTTGATCTTGGCTTCCTTGTAGGTGACGTGCTTGCGCACGACCGGATCGAACTTGCGGATTTCCAGCTTGTCGGGAGTGGTGCGCTTGTTCTTGTCGGTGGTGTAGTAGTGGCCGGTTCCGGCGCTTGAAACGAGCTTGATCTTTTCTCTCATGTCCGAACTCCTCTTGTCCCCGTCGTGTTATCCCTGTCATGCCTGGCCGTGCCCGGGCCTGGGCCGGCCTAGATCCGGACGCCTTTGGCGCGAATGTCGGCGAGCACCTGGTCGATTCCGTTCTTGTCGATGATGCGCATGCCCTTGGTGGACACCCGCAACTTGACGAACCGTTGCTCCGACTCGACCCAGAACCTGTGACTGTGGATGTTTGGCAGAAACCGGCGCCTGGTCTTGTTCTGCGCGTGGGAGACGTTGTTGCCGAC
>RKSA01000232.1 GCA_007571115.1 Gammaproteobacteria bacterium | reverse complement strand
GCCCATTTCACCAGCGAGGAACGCGCGGCGATGCTGGAGCGCTATTTCCCCGACCTGTCGCCCCGGCCCGATGGCAGCCATTTGCAAACCGCCTGGGAGATGGTCTCGGCACTTTGGCAATGGTTTCCCTGGTACCAGCAGGACGAGGCGCACCAGGTCGGCACCGCTGGCAAGCTCCCCGCCGAGGCCTTGCAGTCGATGCTGCTCGACCATTTTCGCGCCGGGCCCGGCTACTCGCGCGCGTATCGCGCCGCCCTGGAAAACGAGGACGCAAACCGGCTGCTCGGCGTGACGGTGCCAACGAGGGTCATTCGCTGGCAAGGCAGCATCCTGCGCAAGTACGCCGACCGCTACGACGATTTTTCATGGCCGACACACATCGGCATGCGGCATTGCGCTGCGCCGATGGAGCAACGACTCGCCGCGATCCATGCGGCGGTCGTCGAACTGAATCAAGCCAAGCCTGGCTGAGCCGAACGATTCGAGCCTTTCGCACCATCCGGGCCAGGCGCCGGGCCAATCGAGCCGAGAGTCAGGCTAGTGCAGCTCTTCCTGCAACTGGTTGAGCTCGATCGTGAACCCGTCGGGATCCTGCAAGGTGCTGACGATGACGTTGATGACTCCCGTGCCGTCATAGGACGGATACGAGACCGGCGAGGGCTCGCTGAGCACCACGACATCCTCGACCTGCCGGGCCCGGGCGAAGGCGCCCTCGAGATCGCCAACGTTGAACAGCAGCACCGCAGTGCCTTCCATGAACGAGGTTCCCGCCAGATCGACTCTTTCCTTGGCCGGCTTGTAGTATTGCAGCAGGCCGACGACACCGATGTAGTCGTCATTCGCGCGCAGCATCACCAGGCGCAGGGCGCGCTCGGCCTCGTCGATTCCGGCAGCGTCCCGGGGAGTCAGTATCAGGTTGTCGTAGATCGGCACCATGCCGAGCGCATCGCGATAGAACGCGAGAGAACGCTCGATGTCCTTGACGACCAGGGTGGTGCGACGCAAGTCGATCGGCACGCGCTCGTCGTCAGGAACGGCATCGGCCCAGGCGGCGCTGGCGAACAGCAGGGCTAGCGCCGCAGCGATCAGCTTTCTCATTGCTCAGCTCCGTCGATGATTTTTTTCATGTACGTCCACGAAGTGTCGTTGCGGCGATCGTCGTCAAGGGGCGGCGGCTCAACGTAGGCGGGATAGTTCTCGGCGATCTCGGCCTGCATGACCTCGGACAACTGGCCGAACTCTTCGAGCTTGCGACCCATGGCGTTGAAGTACATCATTCCCGGGCGGCTTCCCATGCGCATCCACGGCAGCCACGGCGCGAGCCTGACCCAGGACACGACGGGGTACGCCACCGGGAGGTCGGCGTCGAGCAGTTCCGCAGTATTGCCGTTGAAGTCGAAAATCTCGGCCGCGTGATAGGTGTTGCCCACGTACTCCTGGTAGTCGCCACCCAAGGGATTCGTGTAGAACAGCGGAACTTCGAGAGGCATCAGCCAGGTGCCGTTCATGTCGAGCAGCTCGAAGGGGATGTCCTCGCCTTCTTCGGTGCGGCCAAAGGAAGGTGCGCGGAAGTTGACCGGGTCGTTGGCGACATGGATTACCTCGTTTTCCTCGCCGCTCCAGGGGTTGGCGAAGCTGCGCAGGACTTCATTGGTCTCGGGGTCGAGATAGAGCATGAGTTCCCGGGAAACGAGGTGATAGCCCGTTCCCCGCTGGGGATCCTCGACCGCCGTGCACTGGCGGATGTTCATGCCATCGAGATTGAACAGATGCCGGTCAGGCTCGCCAGGGACGCGAGAATACGCCTTGCCGAACCACTGGAACACCTGGGGCGAGGCATCTTCCATGGAACAATGGATCTTGCGATTGATCGCGACATGCCCCTCGGCGGTAGCCGGGTCGAGTTCGGCGGCGCTTGCCGCCGTGGCCATGGCGGCGAGCGCCAAGAGGGACAGTCGCCGTGCTAGCGGCCAGAGCGAAACGAATTTCATGATGCTACTCCTGCTGTTGCAAATGGTTGAGAGGTTTGGGAGGGCCGAGAGGCTTGGATGCTTGCGGCCATTGCCTGATCCCGTAGTGTTGCTGTCGCTTCGGCGCGACGTTCGATCAGTTCGATCAGTTCGTTGTCGTAACCGCGGATCAGCGCCGCGCAGCGGCCGGCAAACGGTCCCTCGCGCAATTCTCCGGTCGCTTCGCGAGCTGCCAAATCGGCCAGATCGCGGACTTCGATGCCGACCATCGCGATTCCTGAACGCAGATGTCCTGTTGCATGGTTCTGGCAACGCAATCCTGGCAGTTGATCGATCTCGATCAGGCTGCCTCCGCCAAGCTGGGCCACCGCGACGGGATGCCTGCGTTCCAAAGGCAGCTCCCAGGCACGATTGATGACCGTGATGCGAATGTCGAATTGCATGGTCCTGATCCCAGCAAAAGCCTGCCAGGTTCGCGACGCGCTGGCGCGATCGGCGCTCAGCGCTACCGGAATGAACAGCCGGTCGACCGCGCAGCGCGCCCGGGCGAGCTCGAAGCCGGGAACCTCGGCGCGAACTTCGGTCAGATAGACGATCTCCCCAGCAGGCCCTTGCACTTGCATGGCGCGAACGTTGGGGCTGACATCGAGATCCGCAGGCTCTCCGAGAATCTCGAACGGCCCTTCGCGCAATTCCTCGAACAGAGCATCGACATTCTGCACGCAAACTTCGAGCGCGAGCCAGCCACGCCGCGTGAACGGTGCTACCGGCTCGGCTTCTGCGTCTTCGATGATGCAAAGCCACGCTTCACCGAGTTCGTTCATGAGCCAGGCCTGTCTTGCGCCAGTGAGGGCTGCTGCGTGCCAGTGCCGCGCCTGCCGCTCGCTGAGGCGGTCGCGGAAACACTCGCGTTGCCCGAGGAAATCGCGCCAGGCCGCAAGCGTCGCGTCGAAGCGATTCGTGTTGATGACTGCATGACAGACCGGGCCAAGCGCCTGCTCGCTTGTGCTGCCACTGATTCTGTCACTCATGTGCTGCCACTCGTGCCACCCTGGCGCTGCTTGCCGCTCCGCGCCACTCCGGGCCGACAATTCCCATTTTCGATGAGGATTTTCCCCTTCAGGTGTTTTGACCGTATCATGTGGCATAAAGATATGTCAATATGACAAACGCGGCAGGCGAGGAGAGGCAGGCCATGGCAGCGTATCTGGTAGTCGAGGCGGAAATCACCGACTGGGAGAAGTTCTCCGCCTATGCGCGAAGCGTGCCAAGCTTGGTGACGCGCTTCGGTGGCGAATACCTGGTGCTCGGCGGCAAGGCCGAAGCGCTTGAAGGCGACTGGGGAGGCGAGCGCCTGGTCGTGCATCGCTGGCCCGACATGGAGACCGCGCGGCAATTCTGGAACTCCGCCGAATACGCCGAAATCCGCAAGCTTCGCGAAGGCGCCGGCCGATTCCGGGTGATGCTGCTCGAAGGGCACAACGCTGAAGCGCTCGAAACTGGAAACCCCGATCAAGCATGATGAAACCGGAAACAGCACGGCTCGATGACGGCGAGCAGAAACCCGAAGCGCCAGCTCCCTACGCTGCCCTGGCGCTGCAAATGCGTTGCCATGCGGTCAACGACTGTGCCGACGCAACCGCTGCCAGGGCGCGGATCCGCGCAAGCATCGAGCGTTGCGCCGGCCTCATCGAGGGAAGCCGTCGATTCATCAAGACCTATAGCGGCGACGAGACTCGCCTCGTCGTGCTCCCGGAATATTTCCTGACCGGCTACCCCCGGGGAGAACCTGCCGCAAGCTGGCGCGAGCGGGCGTGCCTGCGCCCCGGTGGCGCCGAATACGCGTTGCTTGGCGAGGTCGCGCGGCACAACGGCATCTACCTTTCCGGCAATGCCTACGAAATCGACGAGCATTTCCCCGAATTGCATTTTCAGTGCAGTTTCATCATTGCTCCTTCGGGGGAGGTGATCCTGCGCTACCACCGGCAGATCTCGATGTTCGCGCCGACCCCCCACGACGTTCTCGAACAGTATCTCGAAGCCCACGGCGAGGATTCGCTCTACCCCGTCGTCGATACCGAGCTCGGCCGGCTTGGCTGCGTTGCTTCGGAGGAAATCCTTTTCCCCGAAATCAGCGGCGAGCTCGCCTTGCGCGGCGCCGAGGTGATCTGCCATTCATCGAGCGAGCAAGGCAGCCTGCGACCGACGCCAAAGAACATCGCCAAGTGCGCCCGAGCCTTCGAGAATCAGGCCTATGTCGTGTCAGCGAACAGCGCCGGAATCGCCGGGCCAGGATTTCCCGAAGATTCCACCGACGGCCATTCCCAGGTCGTCGACTATCGAGGCAAGGTGCTCGCCGAGGCGGCCTTTGGCGAATCGATGTGCGGATTCGCCGAACTTGACATCGCCGCCTTGCGCCGCGAGCGCGGCAAGCTCGCGATGCTCAACCTGCCAGCACGACGGCACGTGCTTCGACGACGGAGCCGCGACTAGCCCGGCCTCCGCAGCCCTCTTCACGGCGCCGCTGCGGAACTGCTGCGGAAGCGCCTCCTGCCCCGCCCTATTCGACTTCGAGATCCATTTCGTAGCGGAAATGCTCGGGGTTGTACAACACTCGCAGGTAGTCGTGCATGCGTTCGCCTTCAGCGCTCTTGTTGTAGGAGCGCCGGGTCAGGCTCAGCAGCGCGCTGCCTTCGGCGACCGCGAGCGCCTTGGCAGCTTCGGCGCTGGCTGCCTCGGCGCTCAAGGTCTGCTTGACATGGGTCACTTCGAGACCTTTCTGGCGGAAGAACGACAGTCGCGGAGTCGTTTCGAAAATTGCCGGATCCCCAGGCATCTCGACTCCGGCGGTCCAGCTCGTGTAATAGCCGAAATCGAGCTGGTCGCGCTGCCTGACACGAACCAGGTGCAGCGCCTTCTCGCCCGGATCGAGCGCCAATTCGTCGCGAACCGCCTGGGGAGGCTCCTGCCAACTGCAACGAATCACCCGGGCGCGGCTGTTGCGCGCCATGGTCTCGATTTCCTGCAGCATGCCAACGAGTGGCGCTTTCACTGGCCTTGGCGAATAGCGGTAGGTGACGTGGGTTCCCTTGCCGCGGCTGCGCGCGAGCAGCGACTCTGCCGCCAGATCGTCCATGGCGCGCTTGGCGGTGATCCGGGAAACCTTGAATAGCGAAGCGAGCGCTTCCTCGGTGGGCATGCGGCTGCCGCAGGGCAAGGTTCCGTCGAGTATCAGCGCTTTCAACAGGCCGTACAACTGGAAATACAGCGGCGTCGGCGAGGACTTGTCGAGCTCATTGCAGCTCGACTCGGCGCACAGTGTGTCGAAAGCGTTCACGACCAGGCTCCTGACCGAGCAAATTTATGCGAAAGGTCATGGGAAATCATGCAAGCGACCATGATATATCAAAGTCGGCCCGAGGCAATGCCTGCAAGTTGCCACCGCCATCGGCATCAGCGCTGGCCGACTGCAGCCCGGTAGATCAGGTTCTTGCGCACTCCGGTGATCTCCTGGGCGATCGCTGCCGCCTTGCCGGGGGGCAGTTCGTCCTTGAGCAGGGCCATGACTCGCAATGCCTCGGGAAGGTTTTCATCAGCGGCGCCGCTCGTCTTGCAGCCGGCGACGACGAGCACGAATTCGCCCTTGCGCTGGTTCTCGTCGTGCCGCAGCCAATGCGCGGCGCCTTCCAGGGCGCCGGAGAAATGCGTCTCGAACTGCTTGGTCATTTCCCGCGCGAGAAAAACGCGGCGCTCGGCGCCGAGCGCCTCGGCGAGATCGTCGACGCACGCAGTTATGCGATGCGCGGATTCGTAGAGGATCCAGGTCGCTGGCTCGTCGCGCATCTTCCCGAGCCAGCGCTTGCGCGCCGCCGCAGTCGCGGGGGGGAAGCCCGCGAACACGAAACGATCGGTCGGCAGGCCCGCAACGCTCAGGGCCGCGATCAAGGCGCAGGGCCCTGGCACGGGCAAGACCTCGATCCCCTGCTCGCGCGCAGCTTTCACGAGGTCGTGGCCGGGGTCCGAAATCAGCGGCGTCCCCGCATCGCAAATCAGCGCCAGCCTGGCGCCATCGCGCAGCATCCGCAGCAACCTGCCGCGGACCCGTGCAGCGCCATGATCGTGGTAGGCGAGCATCGGCCGGCTGATGCCGTGATGCGCGAGCAGCTTGCCGCTATGGCGAGTGTCCTCGGCGGCGATGCAATCGACGCTCGCGAGCACTTCGCGGCCCCGGGCCGAAAAATCCCCCAGATTGCCAAGCGGCGTCGCAACCACGTACAGGCAGCCCACCGCTGCACCGGATTTCTTCGCCATCGATCTCCCGCGTGAGCCGGCCTGTGAACCGGTCATGGTGCGCAAAGCGCCATTTTATATAATGTGTCGCTATCCGATCATCTGGGCATTTCGTGGACCAGCACAAACACTTGAAAGCGATGCTGCACTGGGATGTCCTGCCCAGGGCCCAAGTTGCGCTTTGGCCCCGGTTTGCAAGCCTGCCGAAGCATTTTGTGCTGTACGGGGGCACTGCCCTGGCCTTGCAGCTCGGCCATCGCGACAGCGTGGACTTTGATTTTTTCAGCGCACAGCCCATTGCTCCGCAGCAGTTGTACCGAACCCTGGATTTCCTGGCAAAAGGGCGGATCGTTCAGGAAGAGCGCAATACGCTAACGGTGCAAGCCAATACGCAGGATGGCCCGGTATCCGTGAGTTTCTTCGGCGGGCTGGGGCTGCGTTGCGTTGATGCTCCAACATGGGTGCCGCCGGGAGTGGCTCTGGCCGGAGTGCGTGACATATTCGGCTGCAAATGCGCGGCCATTCAGCAGCGCGACAGCCTCAAGGACCTCCAGGACATTTGCGCGCTGTTGCGTCACGGACTGTCATTGGCCGAAGGGCTGGGCTGTTCGAGGGCCATTTACGGGAATTCGTTCAACCCCCATGTCACGCTGCGGGCCTTGACTGACCCAGCAGCGCTGGAGGAGTTGCCAGCAAGCGACCGCGAACTTCTCGCTCATGCAGTGGAAGAAATCCCGGATGCCCCGACTGCAACCATTGCGCCGCTCGGGCGCATTGGAGAGGTCAAGATGGAACCGGAACAGCAGCAGGTGTAGCCATGTCCGAACGTCTTTCCCGTTTGCTCAGGCTCGCGCGCCACGTCAACTGGTACGAACCCCCCGAGACGGTGGCGGCGAACACGCGCAAGCTCCTGAACGAGACGATGGCGCGAGGTTCCAGCCATGACATCGAAGAGGCCTGGTCGCTGTTTTCCAAGGAGCAATTCGTCGATGCCTACCGCCATGCGCCGCCCGGGCTGTTCTCGCGCCGTCACTGGGCATACTGGGGCCTGACCTTGCTCGGAGACCCCAAAGCGCTGCCCTATCCAGTGCGGTACCCGGATGTCGAATGGGAATGGCCCGCATCTTTTCAGGATCAACGCCCGGCCAGACTCACAACGGCCGATGACATCAACTGGATCGCTCCGGATTGAGGGCCGGTCATGGTGTGCAAAGCGCCATTTTATATAATGTGTCCCCATCCGATCACGAACGGGTTGGAAGCGCAATGTTGCAATCACTGGAAATACGTGGCTTTCGGGGCTTCGAGTCGTATCGGCTGGAAGGCCTGGCAAGGGTCAATCTCGTCGTTGGCCAGAATAACTGCGGCAAGACCTCGGTGCTCGAAGCCATCGAGCTGCTGGTTTCAGGAGGACATGAGAGCGCCTTTCTCCGCTTGATGGCAAGACGCGGCGGCACCGCCATGCAGCTTCAGCGCGGGCTGTCGGATGACATCTCGCACGTCTTTCACGGTCACAAGTGTGTGCCGGGGGCGGCTTTCGAACTTTCGGCTGACGACGGAAGGCCTTCCCTGTCAGCCAGGATCGTGCCGCTGGATGAACTCGACGACTCGGAGCTTGCGAGGATATTCCAATGGTCGTCCGGGCGGTACCCGGGAGAAGACATCGTGCCAGCGTTCGCAATGCGCATCGACAGGAGCGAAGGCGAATTGGAACAGCAGTTTTCGCTGCCCGTCACCGAGAATGGCTCGATCATGCTCGGATATCCTGCTCGCGGCGCACGCAACGGAGCATCCGGCATTCCGATCCAGTTCCTCACACTGGAAGCTTCCGATCCCGCTTCCATGGGGAAGATGTGGAACACCGTCGTGACCGAAGGCCGGGAGCAAGAGCAGGAAATCGTTGATGACCTGAAGCTTCTGGAGCCAGAGCTCGACTCGATCTATTTCCTGACAAATACGGGGCTCGGCAATCGCATCCTCATGGGACTGCACGACGGTGGGCGGCGGCTGCCGATCAGCACCTGGGGCGATGGCGTGCAGCGGCTGCTGGCGCTCAGGCTCTCCTTTGTCGGGGCTGCAAGCGGCATCCTGCTGGTCGACGAGATCGATACGGGCCTGCACTGGACGGCAATGCGGGACATATGGCAGCTCGTGATCGAGGTCGCCAGAAAAGCGAATGCCCAGGTATTCGCGACCACGCATAGCTACGACTGCATCCGCGGGCTCGGGGGGCTGCTCAAGTCCCAGCCCAGCCTCGCCGAAGAGGTATCGATCCAGAAAATCCACAGCTCTTTGGAGCAGGCGGTGTGCCTCCAGGGTGACCAGATCGGGATTGCAGTAGATCACGACATCGAGGTTCGCTAATGTTGGAGACAGGAAACTCCGCTTTGCACGTGGAAGGGCGGGACGACGTTCACGTCATCCGGAATCTGCTGCGCCGGCATGATCTGATGCCAGAAAATAATGCCCAGCCAGCGCCCGCAGGCACTCCTGAAATCAAAGAAACCAGTGGCGTGAAATCGCTGCTCAAGGCAATTCCCATCGCCATTGAATTCGCCAGTGGCGGATCTGCGGGATTTGTGCTGGATGCGGACGATGAACTGCAAGATCAATGGCGGGCCGTTTGCGGAAGACTTGATGGCTGCGGCCTCGATGATCTTCCCAAGAAAATTCCGCCGGAAGGGTTCATCGGCTATAGCGAGCTATACAAGGCCCGCGTCGGTGTGTGGCTGATGCCTGACAACCAGAGGAGTGGCGCTCTGGAGCAGTTTCTCGAGGATCTCGTCAAGGACTGCGATGCCCTGCTCCCGATCGCCGAAGAGTCGACGCAGCGAGCGGCCCAAAGTGGCGCCCGGTTTCCCAAGAGCGCCCAGCAAAAGGCGGTCTTGCATGCGTGGCTGGCGTGGCAGGAATCGCCCGGGCTGCCATACGGTGCAGCGGTCACGGCGCAATACTTCGGTCACGATAGCCCCGCCGCCAAGCAATTCGTGGAGTGGTACAAAGGTGTCTTCCTGTAACACGCTCACGCAATACGCGAGCGCTCCCCGCCATGACCGATCCTCGGCGGCGGCCCGGTCGATGCTCGCAAGCGCTTCGCGGCTCCGGGCCGATTTCTTTTCGTGAATTGATCGGCGAAAACGGCAAGCTGTATTACTCTGTTGCTCCTGCCGAGGGTTGCGGGCTGATGGCGGCGGCGCTGCGGCGTCAGCTTTGCGTTTTCTTGCGGCACTTTGCGTTTTTGCGGTTCTTGGCATTTTGGAGAGTCGATTTTGTCCTTGCCACGCTTGCACATGCTCGCCTGCCTGCTCGCCTGCCTGCTGCTGCTCGGCGCTTGTGGCGCGTCGCAGGGGATTCGCCCCGCTGCCGCTGCGGGGGGTGATCGAGCCGCCGCGCTGCTCGTCCGGGCCGATGCGGCAACGGGAGACGATGCAGCTTCGTTGCGGCTTTCTGCCGCCGAACTGCTGCTTGCCGATGAGCGGCCTGCCGAGGCTTCGGGGCTGCTGGAATCGATCGCTGCCAACACGCCGGAACTGCGCACCAGGCTCGGCCTGCTGCGCGCCAAGCTCAGCCTCGCGGCCGACGACGCCGTTGCCGCCATGGCGAATCTGCGCGGCGTCGCGCCGCCGGATCGCGCGAGCGATCAGTTCGTCGCCTACCACTGGCTGCTCGGCGACATCCATGCCGCCATGGCGAATCCCCGCCAGGCGGTTTCTGCATGGGTCGAGGCGAGCACGTCACTCGATGATTCGCGAGGAAGCGAATTGCAGCGCAACATCTGGAACGCGCTCACTCGCCTGTCGAACCGGAACCTCGAGGAAATGGCAGCTTCGGCGACGAGCTACGAGTTGCGCGGCTGGATCGAGCTGGCGCGAGTCGTCGACCCGGGGCAACACGACATTCCCAGGCAATTGCGCTCCCTCGCCAGTTGGCAGCGCGCCTGGGAACAGCATTCCGCAGCCCGGGAGCTGCCCGAGCAACTGGCGCGACTCGAAAACGCCTGGGCCGAGCGGCCTCGCCACATCGCCCTGATCCTGCCCCTGCGCGAAGCCGCCGGCGCGGCACTGCAACAGGGCTTTTTGGCGGGCTACTACGAGGCGCTGGCGGAATCGCGGCAAGTTCCCTATCTTTCGCTGTTCGACAGTTCGGCAGTCACCGACATCGCGCCATTGCTCGAAAGCGCCGAGGCGGCTGGCGCCGACCTGATTGTCGGGCCCTTGTTCAAGGAGCGCGTCAACGAGTTGCTCGATGCCGGAGAATTGCCGCTGCCGACGCTGGCGCTGAATTACACCGACTCCGAGCCTCCTCCAGGCAACAACGATCTGTTCCAGTTCGCGCTCGCGCCCGAGGACGAAATCGACGCGGTGATCGAACTTGCCTGGCAGGACGGGCATCGCAGCGCTGCGGTGATCCATCCTGCCAACGACGTGTTCACGCGCTTGCGTGACATCTTTGCCGAGAACTGGCAGGCTCGCGGCGGAGCTTTCGCCGCGAGCACGGGCTATCGCGACAACGGGGACTTCACCGCCGTGGTCAAGATCGCCCTCGACATCCATGCCAGCGAGGAGCGATTTGCCCGCCTGCTCGACGTGCTGCCGCGCTCCAGCGTCCAATTCACGCCACGGCGGCGCCAGGATCTCGATTTCATTTTCCTCATGGCGAATCCCCAGGCGGGCCGGCAGATCAAGCCGGCGCTCAATTTCTACTACGCCGAGGAACTGCCGGTATTCGCGCTGCCCTCGATACACGATGGGGTCGACAACCCCGGGCTGAACCGGGATCTTGACGGAATCGTCTTTGCCGACGCTCCCCTGATGTGGCAGATGGACGAGAATGCGAACTTCACGACCGGAGGCGCCGAACGCAGGTTGCAGGCCATGGGGCTCGACAGTTTCCGCCTCTATCCATGGCTGCAACAATTGCAGCGACAATTTCAGCAAAACCGCACCATGAGCCTGCGGGGCGCGACCGGCGAGCTGCGCATGGAAGCGGGCCAGCGAATCCGCCGCCAATTGGCGCCAGGGCGTTTCGCCAATGGCGTGGCGCGACCCCTGGCCGAACCTGGCGGCTGAGCGATCAATGAGCGGCGGCCCACCAGCCAACCGGAGGCGGCTTGGCGGCTTGCAGGAGCAACGCGCCCTGCGCTATCTCGGCAGGCAGGGGCTGCGCCTCGTGCAGGCCAATTTCCATTGCCGCGCCGGCGAGATCGATCTGGTCATGCGCGACCGCAGCGGCGAGCTGGTGTTCGTCGAAGTGCGCTACCGCAGGAACGACCGCCACGGCAATGCCGCCGAAACGATCGGGCCTGCCAAGCAGCGCAAACTGCGGCTCGCGGCGGCGCTGTTCCTCAACTTCCGCAACTGGCACGATCAGCCCTGCCGCTTCGACATCGTCGCGATCACCGGCGGCAGCGAAGGAAAGGACGACCGGATCGACTGGATTCGCGACGCCTTCTCCGGCGCCTGAATGCGGTTACGATCGCCCGGTTCTGGCCGATACAGGGAAGATGCCTTGAAGAATTTGCCCCCATGGACATGAGTTCCCGAATCGCCCAGCATTTCGTCGATAGCATCGCTGTCAAGCAGCGTTGCGTCGACGAGCTGCCGCCACGAATCCAGGATGCCGGCGCGGCGATGGTCGACAGCCTGCTGGCGGGCAACAAGATTCTCTGCTGCGGCAATGGCGGCTCGGCTGGCGACGCGCAACATTTCTCGGCGGAACTGCTGAACCGTTTCGAACGCGAACGGCCCGGAATGCCGGCGATCGCCTTGACCACCGACAGCTCGACGATCACCGCCATCGCTAACGACTACGAATACGGCGAGGTCTTTGCCAAGCAGGTCTTCGCCCTCGGCAGGCAGGACGATATCCTGCTCGCGATTTCGACGAGCGGCGGCTCCGACAATGTCGTGCGTGCCATCCACGCCGCCCACGACCGCGACATGACCGTGGTCGCTCTGACCGGTCGCGACGGTGGCCGCATGGCTGCGGCGCTGGGCGAGCGCGATGTCGAGGTTCGCGCACCGTCGAACCGCACCGCGAGAATCCAGGAAGTGCATCTGGTCGTTATCCATTGCCTGTGCGACTTCATCGACACAGCGATATTCGGAGGAGAAGAAACATGAAGCGATTGCTGATGGCTTGCATCGCGCCACTGCTCGCGGTTTCCTGCGGCAGCCTGCTCGTCGAGACCGTCGACAACGAAGGCCTGCAGGAAGATGTCACGCGGCGTTCGACGGGTGTCTTTTTCACCGACGAAGCGATCGAAAGGCTGATCCGGGCCAATCTCGCGGCCCGGGACGAAGCGCTGCGTACCGCCAACATCGACGTCACAGCCCATAATGGCGTGGTATTGCTCGTCGGCCAGGCGCCTTCCCCCGAATTGAAGCAGCTCGCCGTCGAAGTCGCCAGCGAGGCGAGCACGCGAATCAGGCGAATTCACGACGAGATCGAGATCACCGGCAATACCGGCTTTCTCGTGCGCAGCAATGACGCGTGGATTTCGACCAAGGCACGGGCCTTGCTGCTGACTGACGAAAGCGTTGCCGACGCCAACATCCGCGTTGTGACCGAAAACGGCGTGGTCTTTCTGCTCGGCGTGATCGACAGGGAACTCGGCGATCAGGCGGCCGACCTGATCAGCGACATCCGCGGAGTGGCGCGAGTCGTCAAGGTGTTCGAGTACCTGGACTAAGCGCCCGGCAGCTTAGACGCTCATCTCGCGTTCGAGTTCGGACAGGCTCGCCTTGACCGAATCGCGATTGAACAGGCGGTCGCGATATTCAAGCAGCGGCCTCGTCATGCGGTTGTGCGGCAGCTCGATTCCCATTACCGGCAGGCGCCACAGCAGCGGCGTGACACAGCAATCGACGATGGTGAACTCGTCGCTCATGAAGAAGGGCTTCTGGCCGAAAATCGGCGCCGTGGCGATGAGGCTGTCGCGCAATTCGCCGCGCATCCGCTCGAGCTCCTCGTCGTCGCTCTCGTTGGCGAGCAAGGAATCGGCGAGCGAGTACCATTCGCGCCGCACGCGATACATCCACAGTCGGCTTTGCGCCCGGGCCACCGGATATACCGGAAACAGCGGCGGATGCGGGAAGCGCTCGTCGAGATATTCCATGATGATGTCAGCGTCGTACAGCACGAGGTCGCGATCAACGAGCATCGGCAGGCTGCTGTAGGGATTCAGGTCGAGCAGGTCTTCGGGCATGTTGTCGGAATCGACATCGAGCAGATCGACGGTGATCTGCTTTTCGGCAAGAACGATGCGGACGCGATGGCTGTAATGGCTGATCGGATCGGAATAGAAGGTCATCGATGACCGTTTCGCGATAACTCCCATGGATCTCCTCGTGTGCGGCCGCTACCGGCCGATCAGTGGTAGTCCTTGCGAAACTCCCGGCTCATCAGGGCGATGGACCCATAGAGCAGGCCGAGAAAGAGCAATACCCAAATTCCGAGCTGCTGGCGCCGATGGCGCACGGGCTCGCCGACGTAGTGGAGAAAGTTCACCATGTCGCCGATCATGGCATCGAACTCGACCGGCGTCATGCTCCCCGAGCCTTCGACGTGGCGCAGGTCGCACTGGGCGGGGTCGCCGCTGCCATGATCGTCACAAAGCACGTCGCCTTGCAGCTCGTGCAGCACGTTCGGCATTCCGACATTGGGGAACATCTTGTTGTTGGCGCCGAAAGGACGCGCGGGATCGTTGTAGAACGATCGCAGATAGGTGTAGAGCCAGTCGGCGCCGCGCACTCTCGCAATGAGCGTCAGATCGGGCGGAACGACGCCGAACCAGGCATTGGCGTCCTGCTCGGACATCGAGTTGCCGATCAGGTCGCCGATCAGCGAATCGTCGAAAATGAGGTTTTCCAGCACGAGTTCGTGGGGAATTTCCAGATCGTCGGCGGTTCGTTCGTAACGCGCATAGCCCAGGGCGTGGCACGACACGCAGTAGTTCATGTAGTGGTTGAAACCCCGTTGCAGCGAACCCTTGTCAAGGAAGTCGGTTTCGGCCCGATCAAGTTCGACATTGCTCGCCCCGGCAGCTTCAGCGCGGCCAGAAACAAGCAGCAGCGGCAACACCACGAGCAGGGCGAGCAGCACGATGCTGCCGATCAGTTGCGGAATGCTGATCCAGCGCCCGGTGAGCCTGGCAGGCGGCTCGGTTGTCTTCTCGATTCGCGTGTACCAGGGCATGAGGATGAAATAGAGGAAATAGACCACGGTCATGATCTGGGCGAGCAGGGTTCGCGCCGGGCTGACCGTCTGGGTGCCGAGCACGCCAAGAATGAAGAAGCTGACGACGAACAGCAGCAGCGCGACCCGGCTGTACCAGCCCTTGTAGCGCATCGAGCGCACCGGGCTGCGGTCGAGCCAGGGCAGCAGGAACAGGATGGCGATGGCGCCAACCATGACCAGCAGGCCCCAGAACTTGGCGTCGATGCCGAACAGTGGCACGGTCACGGCGCGCAGCATCGAGTAGAACGGCGTGTAGTACCAGACCGGAGGAACGTGCTCGGGAGTTCGCAGCGAATCGGCCTCCTGGAAATTCGCGATTTCGAGAAAATAGCCTCCCATTTCCGGGGCGAAGAACACCACGGCGAAAAACACCATCAGGAACAGCACGACTCCGCCAAGGTCATGGAACAGCGTGTAGTACGGATGGAAAGGCACGCTATCGACGGGAACTCCGTCGGGGCCCTTGTTCTGCTTGATCTCGATGCCGTCGGGGTTGTTCGAGCCGACCTCGTGCAGGGCGAGAATGTGCAGCACCACGAGGGCGATCAGCACCAATGGCAAGGCGACCACGTGCAAGGCGAAAAAGCGGTTCAGCGTCGCGCCGGAAATCAGGTAGTCGCCACGCACCCAGATCAGCAATTCGTCACCGATGACGGGAATCGCTCCGAGCAGCGAAACGATGACATTTGCGCCCCAGTACGACATCTGCCCCCAGGGAAGCACGTAGCCGAGGAAGCCTTCCATGACCAGCACCAGATAGATCGCCATGCCGAAAATCCAGATCAGTTCCCGGGGCCGCTGGTACGAGCCATACATCAGGCCGCGAAACATGTGGACGTAGACGACGAAAAAGAATGCGGAGGCGCCGGTCGAATGGACGTAGCGAAGCAGCCAGCCCCATTCGACGTCGCGCATGATGTATTCGACCGAGGCAAAAGCGCGGTCGGCGCTCGCGGTGTAGTTCATCGTCAGCCAGATTCCGGAAAGGATCTGGATGACGAGCACCAGCAGCGAAAGCACGCCGAAGAAATACCAGAAGTTGAAATTCTTCGGCGCGTGGTACTTCGACATGTGCTTTTCCCAGGCCGCGACGATCGGCAGCCTGGCATCGACCCAGTCGACCACGGCGATCACCCGGGAGCGCAACTTCCCGCCAGGCCGTGCCGTCTCCTTGCCTGCCTGATCGTTCATGCCGCATTCTCCTCGTCGACGCCGATCACGAGCACGTTGTCGTTTTCGAACGAATGCGGTGGCACTTCCATGTTGCGCGAGGCCGGCGAGCCGCTGTAGACCCGGCCGGCCAGATCGAAGCGGGAACCGTGGCAGGGGCAGAAGAAGCCTCCATTCCACTCGCTGTCGAACGGCTGGGGACGCAATTCGACGTGGGGAGTCGGAGAGCAGAACAAATGCGGGCAAAGGCCGACGAGCACGAGCACGTCGGGGCGCCGCGAACGAAACTCGTTTTGCGCGTAGCCGGGCTGCTCCGGCTCTTCGGAGAGTGGATCCGCGAGCCGGTCGGGGTCGCGGTTAAGCGCCTGCAATGCAGCCTCGCCGCGGCGGACGACGAAAATCGGCCTGCCTCGCCAGGCGGGAATCGGGCCGAGCAGTTCGCCTTCGAGCAAATTGCTGATATCGATGCGCACCGGAGCGCCGGCCGCTCTCGCTTCGGCGCTTGGGTTCCAGGAGCCGACGAAAGGAACTGCCGCAGCCGCGACGCCAACGCCTCCCAGCACCGATGTCGAGCCTACCAGGAAACGCCTGCGCGCGGTCTTGCCACTATCGTCGGTCACCTTCTGCCACTCTCCTCGTCTTGTTGCCCCTCATCCTGTCGCGCAGGTCGCGCACCAGGCAGCGAACGCATCGAGGGGGCACTTCCTAGCGCTTCGAATACTGCGGTCGCTTGCGCGCCTTGCGCAGGCCAACTTTCTTGCGTTCGACTTCCCGGGCATCGCGGATGACGAATCCGGCCTTGCGCAGCATTGGCTTGAGTTCGCTGTCGTAGTCGATGAGCGCCCGGGTGATGCCGTGGCGGATCGCGCCGGCCTGGCCGAAGCTGCCGCCGCCCCGCACGGTGACCTTGACGTCGAAGCGTTCCGACATGTCGACGAGTTCCAGCGGCTGACGAACAATCATCCGCGCCACTTCCCTGCCAAAATACTGTTCCAGGGAACGCTGGTTGACGACGATGTTGCCACTGCCGCGAGTCAGGTAGACTCGCGCGGTGGAGGTCTTGCGGCGACCGGTGCCGTAATGCTGATTGCTTTCCATCTTGACTCGCGCTCTTGGGATTCGCGCTCGTGCAGTTGCTGCCTGCGCGAATCCCGTTTCATGAATGCCGTTTGCAAATTCTGTTTACAAGCTCTGTTTGCAAATCCCTGTTGCAAATCCCTGTCACAAATCCCGACTTGCAAATCCCGCCTTGTAAGCCCTGCTTCACAATTCCATGCTGCGCGGCTGCTGCGCAGCATGGGGATGCTCGCCGCCGGCGTAGACCTTCAGTTTCTTCAGCATCGCCCGGCCGAGCCGGTTGCGCGGCATCATGCCACGCACCGCAAGGCGGATCACCCGCTCAGGCGACTTGGCGAGCAGCTTCTCGAAGGAGATCGATTTCAGCCCGCCGGGAAAGCCCGAATGCGAATGGTAGATCTTGCCGGTCGCCTTCCTCCCGGTCACTCGGACCTTGTCGGCATTGACGACCACGACGAAATCACCGGTATCGACATGAGGCGTGTATTCAGCCTTGTGCTTGCCACGCAGGCGCGTGGCGATGGCGCTCGCCACCCGGCCCAGGGTCTGGCCTTCGGCATCCACCAGCAGCCAGTCGCGAGACACGTCCTCGGCCCGCGCACTATAGGTCTTCATCGATCAATCACACCATGACATTGCAAGGAGCGCGGATGGTACCTGAGCGTTGCAACAGATGCAACTTGAGCCTGCGATCTTGAAACTTGAGCCCGCGATCTTGAAA
>RKSA01000048.1 GCA_007571115.1 Gammaproteobacteria bacterium | reverse complement strand
CGGCATCCGCGGCTCGATCGGCACCGCTTTCCGCGCGCCAACTCCGGGCCAGCAAGGAACGACCAATGTGTCGACGCGCCTGCCCAACGGCTTTCCGGTAGCAACAGGCCTGTTCCCTGCGGGTGGCCCCATCGCCCAGGCCCTCGGCGCGGTGCCGCTGAAGCCCGAGAAATCCGACAACTACACGCTCGGCTTCACCGCCGAAGTGCTCGACAGGATCGATCTGTCAGTCGATTTCTACCGAATCGACGTGCAGGACCGAACCCAGGCGGTATCGACCAGAGACGTGTCGACCAACCCGAATTCAGGCGACGCCTATCAGAACTATCTGGCGCTATCGAATGCAGGTGTCGCCGGCGCAGAGTCGATCGGTGGAGTGCTGTATTTCACCAATGGCTTCAGCACGACGACCCAAGGCATGGACATCGTTGCAACGATGCCGGTCGACTGGGCCGAACTCGGCACCACGACCCTGACCGCAGCGTTCAACTACACGAAGAGCAAGTTCGACACCGACCCGAGCGCGTACCTGACCGCCGAGGCCCGCTTCGACTTCGAGAATTTCGACCCGAACTGGCGCGGCGTCATCACTGCCCGGCACGATTGGAACGATCTCACCGTGGTCGGCCGCATGAGCTACTACGGCGAGTCGACCAACTCCAATACGGGCGGCAACCCTCTTCGCACCCAAGTGTACGGGTCGCTCTGGTACACCGACATCGAGGGGCAGTATCGCTTCAATGACGTGTTCAGGCTTTCGCTTGGCGCGCGCAACATCTGGGACGATTATCCCGACCAGGACTCGATCAGCGACTATTGCTGCGGTCGGCTGTATTCCTCGGGCACGGGAATGGATTGGCAGGGAGCGTACTACTACGGTCGCCTGAACGTCGACTTCTGAACATCTCGACCTTCTGAGCATAGAGAACCAGGAGTTCGTCAAACACGACCTCCGCAAGATTTTGGGGCGGCCCCATGGCCGCCCTTTTTTTGCCTGGGCCAGAATGCGCCGAACAGCCCTCCTCGGCGTCATCCCCGGTCAATCCGCGCCGGAAGCTCTCTCATCGGTTGTCCGTACCACGGAAGGAGAGAGTGAACCGCAGTGTTCAAAGGCTCGCTGTTCGTTCTTGAAGCGCAGTTTGGCCTGCTTGCGGTCGCGCATCAGTTCTGCCATTTCCTGGCCGATGTGCGGCTCGCCGCGCTGCCGGGCGAGCTCGATCTGTCGGCGCCGTTCGGCGAACCGGCTGGCACTGTCCTCGGTTCGCTGTTCGTGGCAATGCGGGCAGCTCACCCCAGGCTCGTAGTGCGGGCTTTGCCGGTCATCCCCGGACAGGGGCATGCGGCAGGCATGGCATTGCTCGTAGGCGCCCGGTTCGAGCCGATGATTGACGGTGACGCGATTGTCGAAAACGAAGCATTCGCCACTCCAGCGCGAATCTTCCGGCGCAACGTTTTCCAGATAGTTGAGTATGCCGCCTTGCAGGTGATAGACCTCGCCGAAACCTTGCTGCTTGAGCCAGGCGGTGGATTTCTCGCAGCGGATGCCTCCGGTGCAGAACATGGCAATCTTGCGCTGCTTGTGCGGTTCGAGCTGCTGCCGCGCAAAATCCGGAAACTCGCGGAACGAGCCGGTTTCGGGATTGACCGCATTGGCAAAACTGCCGATCGCCACCTCGTAGCGATTGCGCGTGTCGACGACCAGGACTTCGGGATCGTCGATCAGCTCGTTCCAGCGCTCGGGGGGCACGTATGTGCCGGCGAGCTGGCGCGGGTCGATGTCGGGGACGCCCATGGTGACGATTTCCCTTTTCAGCTTGACCCGGGTTCGATGAAAAGGATTTTCCTCGCTGAACGACTCGCGGGTGCGCAGCTCGCACAAACGCGAATCGCTGCGGATCCAGCCGAGCACGGCGTCGATATCCTGCCGGGCACCGGCGATGCTGCCGTTGATTCCTTCGGCGGCGAGCAATACCGTGCCGCGCACCGCATGACGAAACAGCCTTTCGCGAAGCGGTTCCCTGAGCGAACGGAAGTCGGGTAGGCTGGCGAACTGGTAGAAGGTGCTGATGACTATCGCACCGCTGTTGCGGGTCTGGCTCATCGACACGATCCCGTGGGCTGCCTGAATGGATAATGCGGGCTGATCGGCTGCTAATCGGTCACGACCGGCAAATGGCCCGGTGCGCCCCATTCCGCCCAGGAACCATCGTAGACCGAAACATCGCCGAGGCCCGCCTGCCATGCGGCCAAGGCGAGCACGCAGGCAGTGATTCCGGAGCCGCAACTGCTCGTGAAACGCGTTTGCGGTCCGCCGAATTCGGCAAAGATCTGGCGCAGCTCGGCGGCGGGCTTCATCGTGCCATCTTGCAGCACGCGAGCGAATGGCAGGTTGCGCGAATTGGGCATATGGCCGCTGCGCAGGCCGGGGCGGGGCTCGGGGTCAGCGCCGCGAAAGCGGCCAGGCGAACGCGCGTCGAGCATCACGCTGGCATCGTCTTCGAGGGCTTCGAGCACGGCGCGGAAATCGCTGACCAGGTGCTGCCGGAACGCGGCGCGGAAATCGCCTTGCTCATGGGGCTGTTCGAGCGAATCCGCCAGTGGCCCGCCGACCGCTACCCAGGCGCGAAGCCCGCCATCGAGCACGGCGATGTTGTCGTGCCCCATGGCGCGGAACATCCACCATGCCCGGGGGCTCGCGTACATGCCGCTGTCGTCGTAGACGACCAGGGCCGAATCGGCGTTGACACCGAGCGCCCGGGCCTTCTGCTCGAACAGTCCGGTGCCAGGCAGCATGTGCGGCAGCGAGCTGCCTGGCTTGCAAAAGTCCCTGTTGTAGTCGAAACGGCGCGCTCCGGGAATCGCCCGGAACGGCCCTTCGGCATTCATCGCCACAAGGCCGGGAACGGCCGGCGGCACCGAAGCATCGAGCACGAGCAGGTTCGGCGCCGAAAGATGCCCGGCGAGCCATGCCGCATCGACCACCGCTGCGGGAACCGCAAGCTTGCTGCTCGATTTGCCGTCCCGGGCATTGCCTGAAGTGCTGTTCATGCCGTTCCCCGTCGTGTCCGTACTGTGCAGAGGCTATAGCAGGACGACGAATTCAGCGAGCCTGGCCATGATCCGGGTGCTGTTGCGCGGACCGATGCGGACGAGTTGCTTGTGTACGGCATCGGCGTTCTCGATCTCCGAATCGGCGAACAGGTACATCACCGAAGGCTTCACCAGTTGATAGGGGCCTGCGGAATCGCTGGCCTGCAGTACATTGTTGATCGCCTTGCGCAAGGTGTCGTCGAAGTCGCGGCCGCTGTAGCCGATTTCGGCATAGGCCTGCTGGAACAGCGGCCGCAGCAACCGGTACAGGGCATGGGCCTGCTCGACATCGACCGCGACCATGGCGTCGATGAAAGCGTCGAAGCGTTCGTGGGAATCGGCTTCCATGAGGAACAGGTTCTGGTCGAGCTCGCGCACCGGCATCGCCACGCCGATGGGGCGATACGGCAGGTCGGTCTGGGGGAATTCTTCGCGGCTGACGTTGTCGACAAAAACGACGAACTTGCGGATCAGCTCGCCGTCGGCGAGCAGCCCGAGCAAGGCTGCGCCATTGCGCAGGTTTTGCAATTGCTCGCGAACAAACGCGTCGCTTTCGTTGAGGCTGGGCAAGGCCACTTCGGCAACAGCTTGCTCAGCCTCGTCACTGGATGCGGGTTCGGCGCCGACCTCGGGAGAGACTTCCACAACGGACTCGGGGGCGGCTGGGGGCTCTCCGGGAACGGCGGGCTGCTCGGCTGGGGGAATGATGCGGATCGGCGGCGGGGCAGGTTCCGGCGCCAGAACCGGCGCTGGAGGCTCAACGATCAGCGTTGTCGTTCCTGACGGTTCTTCGACGCCGGCAATCAGCCAGACGAGGGCCGCCAGCGACACGATGGCGATGCCTGCGACAATCAGCAGGCTTGACTTGTTCATGGTTGACCGGCTTTCCTTGCCCGTCTTTTTATCCGTCTTTTTATCCGTCTTTTTATCCGTCTTTTTGTCCGTTTTTTTGCCCTTCTCGCCTGGCGCGTCCGCCTTGCCCATCTCGCGCACTTCGCCCACCTCGCGCTTCTCGCCTGTCTTGCCCGTGTTCATGTCCGTCTCGTCCATCTTTTGCCCGTCAGATTCTGGGGAAGCCGAGCTCGCCCATGATTCTCGCCATGTCCTCGCCGGCGGTTGCCGGGTTGGTTTCCTTGTCGATCTTGAGGATCGTGCCATCGACGCCAATGTAATACGTCCAGCGTCTGGCGAACCCTCGCAGCATCAATGCACCGTAGGCTTCCACCATGTCCTTCTCGGGATTGGCGAGAATGGGGAAGTCGGCCCGATGCTCCTCGGCGAAAGCGGTATTGTCCTCCAGCGTATCGACGCTGACCATGAAATACGCCACGTCGTATTTCTTGATTTCCTCGGCACTGTCACGCAGCGCCCGGCATTGCATCGTTCAGCCGCCGGTGAAGGCTTTCGGGAAAAAGGCCAGCACGACGGGCTTTTCCCCGAGGAACTGGGAGAGGCTGTAGGTGTTGCCGTCCGAAGCCGGCAAGGAAAAGTCGGGCGCCCGATCCCCTTCCTCCAAAGCGATCACCGAAGTGCCGAGCAAGGCCGCAGCGCTCAGCAGCAACAGCCTGGTCAAGCGGTTGGCAAGTTTCAACATGAGTTGCCTCCATTGGGATTCCGACCGCACATCGGGCCGGACATTGCTACTTGTACAACTAATCAAAGAATTTTTCCAGCGAAATCGCCAATTTTCGGCAATTTCCATCTGCTTCACTCCTTGAGCAGTTCGCGATAGGCGGTTGCCGGGAGGCGCGGACCGTAGCGGGCCACCACTGCTGCTGCGGCGCGGCTGGCGAGTTCGCCGGCTGCGACGAAGCTTCGGCCTGCCGTGAGCGCGTGGAGAAAGCCTCCGGCGAAAGCGTCGCCGGCGCCGGTGCTGTCGACCGCATCGACTGCAAGCGCATCGAGCTCGGCGAAATGCTCGCCATCGAACAGCATGGCGCCCTTGGCGCCGCGAGTGACCGCGAAGCGCTGCGCGACTCGTCGCAAGGCCGCACAGGCCTCAGCGAGGTTCGGCGCACCGGTCCAGAGCAGGGCCTCCTGTTCGTTGCAAAACAGCAGGTCGACGCCGTCCCCGAGCATTTCGCGCATCTGTTCGGGATGGAATTCGAGCAGCGAAGCATCGGAAAACGTCAGTGCGGTTCTGACGCGATTCGCCGCAGCGAAGCTGCGCAACTCGACAGCAGCGGCGCGACTGCTGTCGGCACTGGCCAGATATCCCTCAAGATAGACGTACTTGGCGGCTTTTGCCAGCTCGAAGTCGAGATCCTGGGGTGACAGGAATTCCGAAGCGCCAAGGCATGTACACATCGTGCGTTCGGCATCGGCACTGACCATGATGAGGCATCGGCCCGTTGCCAGCGCATGGAATTCGCCGCGTGTTGCAACGCCATGGCGGTCGAGTTCGTCGAGGTAGAAGTTGCCCGCCTCGTCGTCGGCGACCTTGCACGAGAAGCAGGCCCGACCGCCAAGATTGCTGATCGCGTATAGCGAGTTTGCCACCGAGCCGCCGCCCATCATCTTGCGCATGGCGCCCCGGGAGCGCAGCGCAGCGATGATCTCGAGCTGCCGCTCGTGGCTGACGAGCGTCATCACTCCCCGACGAACGCCGTGGGCGGGAAAGAAGTCGTCCTCGACATCGTATTCGATATCCACCAAGGCGTTGCCAACGCCATACACGTCGATTTGCCCCATCAGCACGATGCGCCAAGCTTGGCGAAGGCCGCCTTGGCTGCGTCCAGGGTCGATTCGAGTTCCCGGTCTCCATGGGCTGCCGAAATGAATCCGGCCTCGAAGGCTGACGGGGCGAGATACGTGCCTCCATCGAGCATGGCATGGAAGAAGGTGCGGAAACGATCGACATTGCAAGCCATGACTTGTTCGAAGCTCTCGATTCGCTCGTCTTCGCTGAAGAACAGCCCGAACATGGCGCCGGCCTGTTGCGTCGTGAAAGGGATCGACGCGGCAGCGGCAAGCTCGCGAAGCCCGGCGAGCAGCGTCGCCGCGCGTTGCTGCAAGTTGTCGAAGAAGCCGTCCGCTGCGATGATTTCCAGCGTTGCCAGCCCCGCAGCCACTGCCAGCGGATTGCCGGCGAGCGTACCGGCCTGGTAGACCTCGCCTTCCGGGGCGATTGCCGACATGAGCTCGGCGCGGCCGCCAAAAGCGCCGACTGGCAGGCCGCCACCGATGACTTTGCCGAGCGCGGTCAGATCGGGCCTGACGCCATAGACCGACTGCGCACCGCCGAGCGCGACGCGAAAGCCGCTCATCACCTCATCGAAGATCAGCACGGCGCCATGCTGATCGCATAGCGAACGAAGCCGCTCGAGCATCGCCTCGCTAGCCGGCACGAAATTCATGTTGCCGGCAACAGGTTCGACGATCACGCAGGCAGTGCTTTCGCCGTGATCGGCAAAATGGCTTTCGAGGGCCTCGACGTCGTTATAGGGCAATACGCGGGTCAGCCGCGAATAGTCTTCGGGAACTCCGGGAGAGTCGGGCGCACCCAGGGTGAGCACTCCCGAGCCGGCCTTGACGAGCAGGCCGTCGGCGTGGCCGTGATAGCAGCCCGCGAACTTGACGATGATGTCGCGGCCGGTATGGCCCCGGGCCAGCCGGATCGCGCTCATGGTCGCTTCGGTTCCCGAAGTGACGAGGCGCAACTGCTCGATCGAGGGAACGAGCTGGCAAACGCGCTCGGCGAGCAACACCTCGGCTTCGGTCGAGGCGCCATAGGCGAGCCCCCGTTGCAATTGCCGCTCCAGCGCCTCGACTACCGCCGGATGGCGATGGCCGAGGATCAACGGCCCCCAGGCGCCGACGTAATCGACGTAGCGGTTGCCATCGACATCGGTCAGCCAGGCGCCCTCCCCCGAGGCAAAAAACAGCGGCTCGCCGCCGACTCCGCGAAACGCGCGAACCGGCGAGTTGACGCCACCGGGGATGCAGCGCCTCGCGCGTTCGTGCAGTTCCGCCGACCGTTGCCTGTTGCCCATGAGCGCTCCGTGCTTCTCGCCGGGGCAGATGGTAGACAATTCGCGGCCAAAGCGAAACCGC
>RKSA01000200.1 GCA_007571115.1 Gammaproteobacteria bacterium | reverse complement strand
GCGTCGTCGCCACTGTCACCCACGGATACCGTGACCGTCTGGGCCGAACTGAACCGTGTTGTGCCTTCGACCGTCGCTGTCACCGTCACGGTCCTCGCTCCACCGTCCTCGTCAACCCGTTTCTGGTTGCGCGATTCTGGTCGGTTGGTGTCGACCGTCAACGTGATTCCTGTGGGTGCCAGCGGCATCGCGGTCGCCTCGTCCGAAACCAATCCATTGCCGGATGCGTTCACTGCACGGACCTGGAAGGTGTAGGTCGTGCCATTCGCCAGGCTACCGACCGTATGGGTTTTCGTGCGCTGGTTGCTGCCCAGAACCGCAGTCCAGTCACCATAGACGCCCCCGCCTTCCTTTTGCCGGTACTCCCACTTGGTGATGACTCCGCCCGAGAAGATATTCCATCCCAGCCTGATCTGCCCGCTGGCCACCACCTCCGCCTTCAGGTACGCTGGCTTCACCGGGACGGAGGCCGTCGCTGAGCCTTGCTGATCTTGGGCCATGGCGACTGGCGGCAGGAATAGCGCCAGGGCGAGCAACAGTGCGCCGACGGCGTGCGAACCGATGATGAATGAAGCTGGGCGATGGCATGTCTCCGTGGTCGGCGCAATTTCCACACGGACTCGCGAGTTGGAACAGTCCACTGAGCGTCGCTGGTTTTCACTTGGGCTCATGATCATCTACCTACTGGCTGGCTGTTTGGTTTCGCGGAGAACTGGCTTTTGAGGCCGCCAGCTTGACAAGTTCGGCGCAAGAAATCAATCGAATGAACAGGTTCAGCTCTGCCGAAGCTGATGAAAAATCGTGCAAGTCGAGTCATGCCGCCATTCGATGCGGTAGCCTGGCTGTGCGCTGGCGGACTCGGCGATGCCGATTCCTGGGATGGCGGCGAGTTCGCTGCCTGCGAATAGCAGTGGCAGGCGCTTGCGCAGCCAGGGGGGGATGCGGGCCTCGTTGAGGATCTTCTTCAGTTTTCTGCTGCGGCGGTTCGCGAGGCGGCATGTTTCGCCGCCCTGGCGATAGCGGATTTGGTAGCTTGCGGCGGCAAGACCCTGTTCGTTCGTGGCGATGGCGTGCAGGCTGCCATTGCCTGGCAGTTCGAGTAGCGGCGACTTGGCGGGGTTCCAGTCGGCTTGCCAGAGCTCGTCGAATCGCGGCAGGTCGGGAAGGAAATGCAGTTCCCCAGCGAATCGCCGCACCTGGAAACCGGTGAAGGCGACGGCTGCGGCGCCGTCGCTGCGCGAGGCGAGCACGGCGCCGGCGAGCTCGTGCAGGCGCTTCGCCTCGGGGGGGGATTCGCCGTGGCATTCGAGCCAGCAACGCAGTGCATTGCGCCGGCGCGGCTCGCTGAGGCGCTGCAGGGGCTCGATTTGCAAGGAGCGCAAGAAGCGCAAGTCAGCCAGGCAGGCGGGCGAGGCCGGTGCTGCCAGCGAAGCGCTGGCCAGCTTCTCGCCAGGGCGGAGTTCGTCGATGCTGGTTTGCGCTGCGCATGGCGATGGCTCGCCTTCGCTTGCGGGCTCGGCGGCGCAACTGGCGAGATCGAGCCTTGCGAGCTCGTCGAGCAACTGCCGCGACTCGGCGAGCAGGCCTCGCGAGCGCTCCCAGCTTTCGCGGTAGCGCGGCCAGCGCTCCTCGAGCAGGGGAAGGATTGCGTGGCGGCAGTAATTGCGGTCGAAGCGCGTGTCGCGGTTCGATTCGTCGTCGATCCAGTCCAGGCCCTGGGAGCGCGCATGGCTTTCGAGTTCGCTTCGCGGCAATTGCAGGAACGGCCGCAGCAAGGCGCCCTGCCCGAGGCTGCGTCGCGCGGGAATTCCGCTCAGCCCTGGCGGGCCGGCGCCGCGCAAGAGGCGCAATAGCAGGGTTTCGACCTGGTCGTCGAGATGGTGCGCGAGCAGCAGCAGCTCGCCTGACTGCAAGGCCTTGGCGAAGGCGCGGTAGCGCGCGAGCCTGGCGCGATTTTCCAGGCTGGCGCCGGTCGCTGGCGGCGCCACGCGCAACACTTCGAGGGGGATTCGCTCGCACTGGCAATGCTCGCGGCAGAAGCGTTGCCAGCGGTCGGCGTGCTCGTGCAAGCCGTGATGGACGTGCAAGGCGCGCAGATGCGCCCTCTGGGGCAATCGCTGCCGGACCTCGTGCAGCAAGGTCAGCGAATCGAGGCCGCCGCTGAAGCCGACGGCGATGCGCGCATCGTCAGGCAGGTCGGCGAGAAAGGCCAGGGCGCTGTCGATTCTGGACATGGCGGTAAACCGGACTCTGCGAAGATACGCCAGCGGCTCGCGCTAGCGCCGCCGACTCGTGCCATGGCTGGCGCTGGTGCGGCTGGCGAATCAACTGCTGATTCCGTAACGCATCAGGCGGCGATAGCGGCGCTCGACGAGATCGTCGAGGTCCATGGCGGCCAGTTGTTCGAGCTGGTCGAGCAAGGCCGACTTGATGCTCGCCGAGACTGCGGCAAGATCGCGATGGGCGCCACCCAGCGGTTCGGCGATGATGTGATCGACAATGCCAAGCTCCTTGAGCCGCTCGGCAGTGACTCCCATCGCCTCGGCTGCGGCGGCGGCGAATTCGGCCGACTTCCACAGGATCGTCGCGCAGCCTTCGGGAGTGATCACGGTATACGTCGAGTATTGCAGCATGTTCAACTGATCGCTGACGCCGATGGCGATGGCGCCGCCGGAATTCGCCTCGCCGGTAACGGTCGCGATCAGCGGAGTGCGAACCCGGGACATCAGCGCCATGTTCTCGGCGATCGCCTCGTTGATTCCGCGTTCTTCGGAATCCATTCCCGGATACGCGCCTGGGGTGTCGATGAAGCAGATCACCGGCAGGCGGAAGCGTTCAGCGAGCTCGACGAGGCGCCGGGCCTTGCGATACCCCTCGGGGCGCGGCATGCCGAAGTTGTGGCGGATCTTCGCCCGGGTGCCGCGGCCTTTCTGGTGGCCGATCACCATCACCGGGCGGCCTTCGAGCTTCGCCAACCCGCCGATGATCGCCTGGTCATCGGCTTGCAGGCGGTCGCCGTGCAATTCGTCGAAATCGGTGAGGATCGCCTCAATGTAGTCGAGGGTGTAGGGCCGCAGCGGATGGCGCGCCACCTGGCAGATCTGCCAGGGGCTCAGGTCGGCGTAGATCTTCGCCGTGAGCCGCTCGCTTTTCTGCCGCAAGTTCTGGATTTCCTCGCTGATGTTGAGCTCGTTGTCGCTGCCAACGAGGCGCAACTCGCTGATCTTGCCTTCGAGTTCAGCGATCGGTTGTTCGAATTCGAGAAAGTCGGGATTCACTGGAGACCGGACTCCTGGGCCAGCTCACGCGGCGGACTGCCGACAGCTTGCCGCATCATACTGCAGGGTGACCTGGTCGCGACCGAATTCCCTGCGCAAGTTCCGAACGAGTTCATCGGCTGGAGGCACCGCCCAGTTGGAGTCGAGCATTATACATGCCCGGGAACCGGGGCGATGGTAGTGGATGAAAACCTCGCAATAGCGCCGTCGGCCGGCTGCGCCGCCACCATTGCCCGCAGCGGCGCCGCGCCGCCAGGGGTCGAGCAGCGCCGCGAGGCGCTGGCAGAAATCGTCGCCGAGGGCGTCGGCTTCGAATTCGAGCAGCAGCTTGCGCGCGTGGCGCGCGCGGGCCTCGTCGATGCTCATCAGCTTGCGCGCCTGGATGCGCATTCCACCTTGGTAGTCGTCCTTGCGTAGCCGGCCTTCGACGAGGAAAATCGCGTGCTTTTGCAGGCTGTCGCGAACCCGGCGCAATTCGGGCTCGAAAAGCGTCGCTTCGAGCCTGGCGGTTCCGTCGTCCAGGGCGAGAATCGCCATGTCGCCACCATCCTTGCGAGTGCGGATGCGGAAATCGGCGAGCATCGCGGCGAACCAGCGATAACCCCCGGAACCGTTGGCTGCATCGAGCCGTGTCGGCGCGAACCCGGCGAGTTCGGGAAGGTACTCGTCGATCGGGTGGCCGCTGAGAAAATAGCCGAGGCATTCGCGCTCGGCCTCGAGCATGGCGCGGAGGTCGCAATGCTCGGGTGGCGGCACATCGGCAAGCAGTTGCTCGTCGGCTTCCTCGTCGTCCTCGCCGAACAGGTTGGCGATGCCGTGGGCCTGTTCCTGATGGTGTTGTTCCGCAGCTTGCAAGGCGGCGGGCAGGCATTGCCGCAGCATGGCCCTGGCGATTCCGGCCTCGGCGTCGGCAAGGCCGTCGCAGGCGCCCGAATCGATTAGCGTCTCGAACGCCCGCTGGTTGAGCAACTGGCCGCCGGCGCGGCGGCAGAGCTCGCGCAGGCTCTGGAAAGGCTGCTCGCCACGCGCCTCGACGATGCGGTCGATCTGCCCCTGGCCGATGTTGCGAATCGCGCCGAGCCCGTAGACGATCCTGCCCTGCCCGTCGACGGCAAAGCGATAGCGGCCCTTGTTGATGTCGGGAGGCAAGACGTGCAAGCCGAGTTCGCGACAGTGAGCAACGAGCTCCATGATCTTCTCGGTCTGGCCCATTTCGGCCGATAGCACCGCAGCCATGAAATGCGCCGGATAATGCGCTTTCAGCCAGGCGGTCTGGTACGCGATCAGGGCGTAGGCCACCGAATGCGACTTGTTGAAGCCGTAGCCGGCAAATTTTTCCATCAAGCCGAACAATTTTTCCGCCTTGCTCTCGGGGACGCCTTGCTCGAGGGCGCCGGCCATGAAAATGTCGCGTTGCCGCGCCAT
Source organism: Gammaproteobacteria bacterium (assembly GCA_007571115.1). Taxonomy (GTDB): domain Bacteria; phylum Pseudomonadota; class Gammaproteobacteria; order Pseudomonadales; family Pseudohongiellaceae; genus UBA9145. Next base: position 12,902 of record RKSA01000200.1, on the reverse strand, counting down.
TTCGGCGGGATCCTTCTTGCCCATGGCCTTGCGCAGGATGTCGGCGCCGCCAAGCGTGTACTTGCCAAGCAACTGCGCGATCTTCATGACCTGCTCCTGGTAGAGGATCACGCCATGGGTGCTCTTCAGCACGGGCTCGAGCTCGGGGAGCAGGTAATCGACCTTGGTGCGGCCGTGCTTGCGATCGATGAAGTCGTCGACCATTCCCGAGAGCAAGGGGCCGGGGCGGTACAGCGCAACGAGGGCGACCATGTCGTCGAAACAGTTCGGCTTGAGCTTGCGGATCAATTGCCTGATGCCCCGGGATTCCAACTGGAATACCGCCGTGGTGAGCCCCTTGGCGAGCATGCGGTAGACCTTGCGGTCGTCGAGGGGCAAGGTGGCGATGTCGATTTTCTTTCCTTCGCGCTCGCTGATCGATTGCACCGCCCAGTCGATGATCGTCAAGGTGCGCAGGCCGAGAAAATCGAATTTCACCAGGCCAGCGGTTTCCACGTCGTCCTTGTCGAATTGCGTGAGCAAGCTTGCGCCGCCGCCTTCGTCGTCGCGATACAGCGGCGTGAAATCGGTCAAGCGGCCTGGCGCGATCACGACGCCGCCGGCGTGCTTGCCGAGATTGCGCGTGACTCCTTCGAGCTTGACAGCCATTTCGAGGATTTCCTGGGCCTCGTCGTCGCTATCGACGTAGGCGCGGAAATCGGCCTGCTCGCCCAGGGCGCGCTCGAGGGTCATTCCGGGCTCGTTGGGAATCAGCCGCGACATCCTGTCGCCAAGCGCATAGGACTTGCCCTGCACCCGGGCGACATCGCGGACCACGGCCTTGGCTGCCATGGTGCCGAAGGTGACGATTTGCGCAACCGCCTGCTTGCCATAGACATCGGCGACGTGGGAGATGACCTGGTCGCGGCCTTCCATGCAGAAATCGATGTCGAAATCGGGCATCGAGATTCGCTCGGGGTTGAGGAAGCGCTCGAAGAGCAGGTCGTATTGCAAGGGGTCGAGGTCGGTGATGCCGAGCGCCCAGGCGACGATCGACCCGGCCCCCGAGCCGCGGCCCGGGCCGACGGGGATGCGTTTCTCCTTCGCCCACTGCACGAACTCCATGACGATGAGGAAATAGCCGGCGAACTTCATCTTGCCGATCACCGCAAGCTCCATTTGCAGCCGCTCGAAATAGCCCTGGGATTCGGTCGGCGCGTCGCCTTCGCCAAGACGGAGGCGCTCGCGCAGCCCCTGCTCGGCGACCTTGTGCAGGTACTGGTCAAGATTCGCCGCCTCTCCCGGAGGCAAGGGATAGTCGGGAAGGCGCTGGACGGGCTCGAGATCGACGCTGCAACGCCTGGCGATATCGACGCTGGCCGCGAGCGCCTCGGGAATGTCGGCGAACAATTGCTCCATGCTCGCCGCGTCACGCAGGTATTGCTGGCTGGTGTATTGCCGGGGCCGGCCGGAGTCGTCGAGCACCCGGCGCTGCGAGATGCAGACCCGGGCTTCGTGGGCCTCGAAGTCGTCCTCGGCGAGAAAGCGCACGTCGTTGGTCGCGACGACCGGGCAGGCGCATTCCCGGGCGAGCGCCAGAGCCGCCTCGATATAGTCTTCCTCGCGAGGCTTGCCGAGGCGTTGCAATTCGAGATAGAAAGCGCGGGGGAAAATTTCCTGCCAGTGCGCGAGCAGGCTGCGAGCCGACTCGCGCCTGCCGGCGAGCAGCTCCGCAGCGATGTCGGATTCGAGCGCTCCGGACAGGGCGATGAGCCCTTCGGCGTGGTCGCGCAATTGCCGCTTGCCGGCCTCGATCGCGGCACCCGCCTCGCGGTTGACGTGTACTTCGGAGACGAGATTGATCAGGTTGCGATAGCCGGCCTCGTCGCGCGCGAGCACGACGATCTGGCTCGCAGCGCCGCTGCCCTCGTCGACGACTCGCAGATCGCAGCCGAACAGCGGCTTGATTCCGCTGCGGCGCGCCGCGAGGTGGAACTTGATCAGGCCGAACAGGTTGCCGAGATCGGTCACCGCCACAGCCGGCATCGCCTGCTCGCGAAGCCGCTCGACGAGCGGCGCGATCCTGACGAGACCGTCGCTGAGCGAAAACTCGGTATGCAGGCGAAGATGGATGAAGGGCGGCGCTGGATCCTGGTCGGTCATGGGCGGCTCGGGAAGCGGCTTGCGGTCGCGATGGCTTGGCAACGAAACAGCCTTCAAGTATAGCGAATCATCGCGGCACTGCGGAATCTTGCACTGGGCCGAAGCTGCGGCGATGGATGGGGCTCGGGCCGAGGCGAGCCAGCACTGCGAGGTGCTCGGGGGTTGGGTAGCCCTTGTTCCGCACCAGGCCGTAACCGGGGAATTTCCCGTCGAGTTGCGCCATTTCGCGGTCCCGGGTCACTTTGGCAACGATCGACGCCGCAGCGATCGCGCGGATGCAGCCATCGCCCTGGGGAACCGCCTCGCAGCGATACCCCCAGTCGGGGCAGACGTTGCCATCGACGAAGACGAATCCCGGCGGCGGCGCAAGCGCCTGCACGGCGCGCCGCATGGCGAGCAGGGTGGCGCGAAGGATGTCGAACCGGTCGATCTCGGCGGCGCTGGCGCGGCCGATGGCGAAACCGCAGCATTCGTCGACGATCAAGCGGTAGCAAGCCTCGCGACTCTCTGGAGTGAGCCGCTTCGAGTCGTTGAGCCCTGGCAGGCGAGCCGCCGGGTCGAGAATCACTGCTGCCGCGACGACATCGCCGACGAGCGAACCGCGGCCGACCTCGTCGACACCAGCGATGGGAAGCGGCAGGCCGGAAACTTCCCGCCAGAGCGCCGCAGACCTGCTCTTGGAGCTGTCCATGCCATCTCTTCTGCAACCGCTTATGAGAACGGCGGCGCAGCAGCGGAGCGGCGCCGCGAACGCAGCAGTTCGTCGATGGCGGCGGCGGCCCTTGCCGAAGCACCGCGCCGCAGCAGCCGGTGCTGCCGTTCGAATTCGCGAAGCAGCTCTTCAGGCGGGGCGGGATTCGCGAGGAAATTCTCGATTTCGCCAAGCAGATTCGCCTCGTTGACCTCGTCCTGCAGGTATTCGGCGACAAGGCGCTTGCCAGCGAGCAGATTGGGAATCGCCATATGCTCGACCTGCACGATTCGCGAGGCCAGGGCATGGGTCAATGGCGCGAGCCGATAGCAGACCGCCATGGGGCAGCGCAGCAGCATCGCTTCGAGGGTCGCGGTTCCCGAGGCGACGATGGCAAAATCGGCAGCCGCGAGCGCCAGCCGCGACTCCCCGAGCAGCTTGCAGCGCAGGCCGGAAAAACCGCCTGCGGCGACGAGCTGCTCGACGATCCTCCGGCCCGCCTGATCGGCGCAGGGAAGCAGCAGCTCGAGCTCGGCATGGCCTTGCTGCGCCTTGCTCGCGGCAGCGAGAAAAACCGGCGCCATGCGGCGGATTTCTCCCGTGCGGCTCCCTGGCAGCAAGGCGAGCACCCGGGCATCGGGCGCTAGCTCGAGCTCGCGCCGGGCTGCGCAACGCTGTTCCCCGAGGCTGATCGAATCGGCCAATGGATGGCCCACGCAATGCACCGCAACGCCGTGTTGGCGATAGATTTCCGTTTCGAAAGGGAACAGGGTCAGCATCAGGTCGATCGATCGCGCGATGCCGTGGATGCGGCGCTTGCGCCAGGCCCAGACGCTAGGGCTGACGTAATGCGCCGTGGCGATGCCGAGGCGATGCAGCCGCGCCGCGAGCCGCAGGTTGAAATCGGGAGCGTCGAGACCGATGAAAAGCGCCGGGCGATCGTCGCGAAAATGGCGTTCGAGGCGGCGCTTGATCGCCCACAGCTCGGGAAGCCTGCCGAGGGGCTCGACCAAGCCCATGACCGCGAGCCGCTCGATCGGCGCGAGGGATTCGCAGCCGGCCCGCTGCATCTGGGCGCCGCCGATTCCGCTAAACCGCGCCTCGGGATAGCGCTCGCGCAAGGCATCGATGAGGCCGACGCCGAGAATGTCCCCCGAGGTTTCGCCGGCGACGATGCCGAAATGCACGCGATCGCTCATTGCGGCGACGCGCGAGCCACTAGCGATGCAAGCCCTTGCACGGCGATTCGACCGACTCGATCAGCTCGCCGAGCACTTCGCTTTGCTCGTCGAGAGCGCGGATTTGCGGAATCGCCTCTTGCACGGTCAAGTTGCGCAAGTGCAGGATCTTGAAAGCCTTTTTCATCAGCTCAAGGTCGGCTGGGGAGAAGCCGCGGCGCTTCATGCCGATGGCATTGACTCCCCGTGCAGTGGCCGGCTGGCCGCTGACGATGAAGAAGGCGGGAACGTCGTTGACGACATGGGTCAGACCGCCGACCATCGAGTGCGCACCGATGCGAAGGAACTGGTTGACCCCGGCGTAGCCGCCAAGAATCGCGTGATCGCCGATGGTGACATGGCCACACAGGCCGACATTGTTGGCGCAGACGATGTCGTCGCCGAGCACGCAGTCGTGGGCGACGTGGGCGTAGGCCATGAGCAGGTTGCGGCTGCCGATGCGGGTCAGGCCGCCGCCGTTGCCGGTGCCCCGATGCACGGTGGCTCCTTCGCGAAAGGTGTTGCCGTCGCCGATTTCGAGCCAGGTTTCCTCGCCCCGGTACTTCTTGTCCTGGGGGACTTCGCCGATCGAGCAGAACTGGAAAAAGCGGTTGCCGGCGCCGATTCGCGAATTGCCCGGAATCACGACGTGGGAACGCAGCACCGATCCTGCGCCGATCGAAACCCCGGGCCCGACGATGCACCAGGGGCCGATGACGACATCGGCACCGATCTCGGCCGCATCGTCGATTCGCGCTGTTGGATCGACCCTGGCGCTGCTATCGATCGACATCGACCTTCCTTTCGGCACAGATGATCTTCATCGAGCCCACCAACTGCTCCCCGACCCGGGCCTCGGCGTAGAACTTGTAGACACCGCGGCGATTGCTGATGACATCGACGTGCAGCAGCAACTGGTCCCCCGGCACCACGGGGCGCCGCAGGCGCACTTCGTCGGCGCCGACGAAATAGTACAGATACCCTTGCGCGGGCTTCTTTTCCTGGCTCTTGAAGCCGAGCACTCCCGCAGCCTGGGCCAATGCCTCGATGATGAGCACTCCGGGCATGATCGACTGATGCGGAAAATGGCCGACGAAGAACGGCTCGTTGACGCTGACGTTCTTGCAGGCGACGATCGACTTGCCAGGAGTCATTTCCAGCACCCGGTCGACGAGCAGGAACGGGTAGCGTTGCGGCAGGTATTCCTTGATTTCCTCGATGTGCAAAACCATGTCCTTCGATGCTCTGGGCATCATTCTCCAGCTTGACGGTCCTTGCCGAGCCGCTTCTCCAAGGCCTTCAGCCGATTGGCGATTTCGTCGAGTTCGCCAAAGCGGGTGATGGCGCGTTTCCAGCGGCTCGTCCTCATCTGCCCGGTACCCGAGGAATATCTGCCCGGCTCGGTGATGCTGCGGTTGATCAGCGACATCGCGCTGACTTCGACGCGATCGGCGATGCCGATATGCCCCACGACTCCCGATGCGCCACCGAGCACGCAATGCCTGCCGATCCTGGCGCTGCCGGCAATCGCGGTACAGCCACAGATTATCGCATGTTCGCCGATCTCGCAGTTGTGCCCGACCTGGACCTGGTTGTCGATCTTGACTCCGCGGCCGATCACCGTGTCGTCGAACGAGCCGCGATCGATCGTCACGCCGGCGCCGATGTCAACATCGTCGCCGACCGTCACCGAACCTCGGTGGTGGATCTTGTGCGAGCGCTCGCCGTCGGAAGCGTAGCCGAAACCATCGGCGCCGATCACGCTGCTCGCGTCGATTCGCACGCTGCGGCCGAGACGCACTCCCGGGTACAGAACGACCCCGCGCTGCAAATGGCACGACGCGCCGACCTGGCAGCCAGCGCCGACGATGCAGCCTGGGCCGATCACGGCGTCGGCGCCGATCGTCGCGCGAGCCTCGACGACGCTGTTCGGGCCGATGCTCGCGGTCGCATCGACGCGCGCATCGGCATCGATCACGGCGCTGGCATGAATCCCCGGCGCAGGCTTCGGCGCGGCGTGGAACAGCGCGGTTGCGCGAGCGAAGGCGACATAGGGCCGGGAACTGACCAGCTTGTTCGTCGGGCAGGCGTCGCGAAAGCTCTCTTCGAGGATCACCGCCGCAGCCGAGGTCGAGGCAAGCTGGCGCGCGTAGGCCCGATTGTCAAGGAAGCTCAATTCGTCAGGGCCCGCGTTGGCCAGGGTGCCGAGCCCGCTGATCTCGCGCTCGCCATCGCCTTCGAGTTCGGCGCCGAGCAGTTCGGCGAGCCGCGCCAGCGTGATGGCTTGCTGGGAAACTCCGGCCACGGGTCCGTTCGGCGCATCGATCATTCGCCTGGTTCGCGTTCTGTTCGCGTCCTATTCGCGCTCTATTCGCGCTCTATTCGCTTTCGGCCATTTCGTTCAGCTTGGCGGTGACGCGAGCGGTGATGTCGAGCACTGGCGCGAAATACGGCGCACTGTCGGCATTCAGGATCAGATCGAAACCTCCTGCGGCGACAACCTCGGACACGGCATCGGCAAGCTGGGACTGCATGCTTTCGAGGAATTCCTGGTTCCTTTCGTTGAGCGCGTTTTGCACGCGCTCCTGGATCAACTGCAATTGCACTTGCAGATCCTGGGCATTGGAATTCATGCGCCGCTTCTCCTCTTCGGTCATCACGGCCTCGTTTTGCTGGAATTGCTCGGCGAGGGCGGCAAGTTCCTCCGAAAGTTCGGTGAGGCGCTCCTGATCGGGCTGCAGCTCGGCTTCGAGCTCCTCCTGGATGACCTGGGCGGCATCCGAGGCGAACAGCGCGCGCAAGGGGTTGAGGATGCCGATCTTGGTGTCCTGGGCCATGGCGGCTGGCGCAACCAGGATCAACACGAGCAAGGCTGCCAGATATTTCGGGTGTTTCACGATGTTTTCTCCAACTTTCATCCGGTTCGTTCGGTTCATGCAATGATGATTGTCAATCACGATCTCCGCAGGGGCCGGTCGGCCACGTTCGGCCAGGCTAGAAGCCGGTCCCCACGGTAAAGTCAAAACTCTTGGTGTCGTCGCCGTCCTTGCCGAAGGGCTGGGCCAGGTAGAAAGTCAGCGGACCGAACGGCGACAGGTAGGTAACCGCAAGACCGACGGAATACCGAAGCTGCCCCAGGTCGAAATCCGAACAATCCTGCAACACCCGCTGCCGTTCGGTGCAATGGGACGAAAACACATTGCCCGCATCGATGAACAGCGAAGTCCGCAACTGGTTCGACACTTCATCGACAAACGGCACCGGGAACAGCAGTTCCAGCGTCGCCGCAGTCAGTATGTTACCACCAAAGCTGTCGTAATCCTCGTGGAGGAAGAAATCCTCCACCGCCAGCGCCGGCAGCGGATTGCCGAGGCCATCGAGCACGGGCTGGCCCATCGCGTCGAGCAGCGGCTCGGTCCTGTAGACGAGAAGCTCCTCGACTCCCTCGGCCGAACCGTCGGGCTTGAGCAGGATGTTGCCGCTTTCGTCCTTCAGCAGCGCGGTGGCGGTTTCGGTCAGGTAGCGTGCGCCGGCGGTGCTGCGAGGCCCGAGGCTGTTTTCCTCGAAGCCGCGAACGACCCCGGCGGCGTTCAGCCCGCCGGCAAAATAGTGGTTGAAGAACGGCATCTGCTTGGTGTTGCCATAGCCGATTCCATAGCCGATGTTCGAGCGCAGCCCGAGCACCCAGGTGCGCTCCCAGTTCAACGGCCAGTAGAACTGGCTCGAATAGGAAAAGCGCGCGAATTGCAGGTCGCTGCCGGGCAAGGTCACTTCGACTCCGAGATTGTGGAAGGTGCCGTCGTTGGCAAGCTGGCCGCGGTTCAGTGTGTTGTGGTACCAGTTCCCGGAAACGCTCAGATTGTCGAAGCTGTCGCCGTACAGATCGATGAAGCCCGGGTCGGGATTGGCGCGCAACTGCTCGATGCTGAGATCATTGACATCGCCAAACACCGTATCGGTGACGGGGCCAGACGACGGATTGGGATTCGCCGGAGAGATCAGGTAGCGGTCGACTCCCGGAAACAGTTTCGGCGAGGAAACGATTTCCTGCACCGAACCGGTTCCGGAGTTGAGCTCGGTATGGTTGATTCCGATATCGAAACCGAGCCCGGAAACCTCGCTGAGCGGATAGCTGAAGCTCACCGATGCGCCATACGACGAAGTGTTGAAATTGGCGACATTGAAAGGCGAGTCGATTTCCTGCACGTACATGCTCACTCCCCGGCTGACGCCGTCGGGAGTGAAATACGGGTCGATGTACTGGAAATTGAACGAGGTGATGAAGCGGCTGCGGTTAAGTCCGACCGCGACAGTGCGGCCGGTGCCGAGAAAGTTCTGCGCTTGCAGGTTCCCGCTGAGGAAGAAGTCGCCGCTGCCTCCGGTGCCAACCTGGAGGCTGACCGCGCCGAAATTCTGCTCGACGACGTCAAAGTTGACATCGATCTGGTCGGTGCTTCCGGGAACCACTTCGGTCGCGACCTCGACGGTCTCGAAATAGCCGAGCCTTTCGAGGCGCACCTTGGATTGCTCGATTTGCAGGCTCGAGGCCGGCGCGGCTTCGAGCTGGCGCATCTCGCGGCGCAGCACGTCATCGGCGGTCGAGACATTGCCGTTGAAGTTGATGCGGTTGACATAGGTGCGGTTGCCGGGCTCGATGACGAAAGTGACATCGACCGAGCCATCGTCGTTGACACTGGGCACTCCGGTGGCTTCGGCGAAGGCGTAGCCGAGATTGCCGAGGAATTGCACCATGATTTCCTCGGTTCCCGTGACGAGGGCCTGGGAATAGATCTGGCCAGGGCGCAGGTAGATCGCCGAGCGCAGGATCGCTTCGGCGTCGACCAGGTCGCCGGCAAGATCGACGTCGTTGACGACGTACTGGTTGCTTTCGCGGACATTGATCGTGATGTAGACCTCGCGACGATCCGGAGTGATCGAGATCGGAGTCGACTCGATGCTGAACTCGACGTAGCCATTGTCGAGATAGAACGATTCGAGGCGCTCCAGATCTCCGGAGAACTGTTCCCTCGAATAGCGGTCGCGGCGGCTGAGGAACCTGTACCAGGGCTTGGGGCCGAGCTCGAACAGATCGAGCAGGGTTTCGTCGTCGAAGGAGCGGTTGCCGACGATATTGATCTGGCGGATTCGCGACTCCTCGCCTTCGTCGATGTCGAGGCTGATCGAGACGCGGTTGCGCGGCAGCTCCTCGACCTCGATATCGACCGCAGCGCCATAGCGCCCGCGGGACGAATAGACTTCCTGGATTCCCTGGCGGATCGCCTCGAGAGCGGCTCTCGTGAAGATCTCGCCTTCGGCGATGTTGGCAGTCGCCATGTTCTCGATGATGTCCTCGGTTTCGAGAACGCTGTTGCCGTCGATCCTGATCTCGGCCACCGAGGGACGTTCCTGCACAGCGATGATGAGAATATCGCCTTCCCGGGAAACCTCGACCGAATCGAAATACTCCGAGGCTGCGAGGGCGCGGATGATTTGCGCTGCCGTTCGCGAGTCGACCTGGTCGCCGATCCCTACCGGCAGCAGGTTGTAGATGATTCCCGGGGTGATGCGCTGGTAGCCGTCGACGATGATGTCGGCGATGGTGAAATTCTGCGCCGACGCAGAGCTTGCGAACAGCATCGCGGCGGCCAGGGCAAGCAGGGGCTTGGATATTGTCACGGCGTCGTCAGGTCCGGTTTCCGAGGGCAATGCGCGAGCGGTGTTGCATCATGGGCGTTGCATCATAGCAGACGGTTGAAATCGTTGTAGAAGGCGAGCAGCATGATCCCCGCAATCATGGCGATGCCGATCCGCAGGCTCCAGACTTGCACGACTTCGGGCAAGGGGCGGCGGATGATCGCCTCGATGAGGAAAAAGAACAGGTGCCCGCCATCGAGCACGGGAATCGGCAGCAGGTTGAGGATCCCCAGCGATATGCTCAACAGTGCGAGAAAGGCGATATACGTCTGGATTCCCGTGGTCGCGGTTTCTCCGGCAACTTGCGCGATCGTGAGCGGCCCGCTGACGTGTTCTACCGAAAGCATCCCCAGAACCAGCTTGCCCACCGAGTCGAGCACGAATAGCGACATCTCCCAGGTTTCCTGCAACGCGGGGACGATCGCTGCCAAGGGGCCGTAGCGAACATCGACGATGGCTTCCGGGGCAACGGCCTCGAACCTCCGCATCGTTGCCACGCTCACCCCGGTCCTGCCCCGAACCTCTCCGTCGGCAAGGCTGACCGACTCGGGTCGCAGCAGCAATTCGACCGGCCCTTCCGCCCTTTCGACCACGACGAGCAAGTCAAGTTCCGGGCTGGCGCGGACGATCCGCACCCATTGCCTCCAGTCGCGCAGGGCCAGGCCATCGACCGAAACGATCAGGTCGCCTGCCTGCAAGCCACCGGCTTCGGCCGGGCTGCCTGGCTCGACGGTGCCGATTCGCGGCGGCAGGAGCACGTCGATGATGCCGAGAGCGGCGAGCGGCTGCGGTTCGGTATCGCTGGCAAGCCAATCCTCGATGGGAACGCGGATTTCCCGGGGCGCCATGACCGCCTCGCGCTCGATCGTGAAATCGACGCTTCCCGTCTCGCCGAGACGCGTCAGCAAGTGCAAGCCGACATCGCGCCAGACCGTGACCGGGCGGCCATCGACCGCGACAATGCGGTCGCCGGTGCGCAGGCCCGCGTCCCCGGCGACCGAATCGGGCTCGATGTATTGCACCACGGGAACGATTCCGCTGCTGCCGAAAGCCACATTGAGCAGCCAGAAGAAGAGGAAAGCGAGCAGGAAATTCGCGACGGGGCCGGCTGCGACGATCGCCGAGCGCTGCCATAGCGGCTTGCAGGCGAACGAGCTGTCGCGCTGCTCTGCGGGAACTGTCGACGGATCGACGAGGGAAGTTTCCTCCATTCCCTGCATCGTGACGTAGCCGCCGAGAGGGATGGGAGCGATGACGTACTCGGTGCCATCCTTGCCGAACCAGCTTTTCAGCGGCTTGCCGAAGCCGACCGAGAAGCGCAGCACTTTCACGCCGCAGCGGCGCGCCACCCAGAAATGCCCGTATTCGTGGAAGGTCACGAGGATGCCGAGGGTCACGAGCAAGGCTGCGGCCGCTATGAAGATGTCTATCATCCGCTGTCGCTCTCTCTGTTCAGGCTTTCTCTCTTTACCAGCGTCTTTGCCAGCGTCTTTACCACCGCCTGCCGCCGCCCGCAAACGCTTGCGGCAGCCGGGCCTCGCCGCACACGACCGCTACCGGCACTGCCGAAGCAGCTCCCTGGCATGGGTTCTGGCAAGCCTGTCAGCTTCGAGAATGATAGCCAGAGAGTCGGGGCTGCCACAAGGCATTGTAGTGCAAACTTTCTCGATTAGCCTCGGAATCCGCGAAAATTCCATGCGCCCTTCGAGGAAGGCCTGCACCGCAACCTCGTTGGCCGCGTTCAGGGCCACGGGGGCGAGCCCCTTTTGCCGCGCTGCGGCAAGGCCAAGCCCGAGGCAGGGGAAACGCTCGAGGTCGGGAGGCAGAAACTCGAGGGGGCCTTCGCCTGCCAAGTCGATCTGTTCGGCGCCCGAGGGTATCCGCCCGGGCCAGGCGAGGGCCGAGGCGATGGGAATTCGCATGTCGGGAGCGCCGAGCTGGGCGAGCACCGAGCCATCGTTGAAATGCACCATCGAATGGACGACCGATTGCGGGTGAATCAGCACCTCGACGCGATCAGCCGCCATGCCGAACAGATGGCAGGCCTCGATCACTTCGAGGCCCTTGTTCATCAAGGTCGCCGAATCGACGGAGATTTTCGCTCCCATGTCCCATTTCGGATGGCGGGTCGCCTGTTCGGGGGTGACGGCGTCAAAGCGCTCGGCTGGCAGGTGCAGGAAAGGCCCGCCGGAACACGTCAGCACCATCTTGCGCACGTGACGGGTCTGGGTCGGGCCCAGTGCCTTCTCGCAATGGGGAAGGCACTGAAAGATGGCGTTATGCTCGCTGTCGACGGGGATCAGCAAGGAGCCCGAGGAACGCGCCTCGGCCATGCACAGCTCCCCCGCCATGACGAGCGCTTCCTTGTTCGCAAGCAAGACCTTCTTGCCAGCGCGAATCGCGCTCAAGGTCGATTCGAGCCCCGCCGCGCCGACGATCGCCGCCATCACGATATCGATTTCGGGCGCGCTGGCGATGCGAACGAGTTCCGAGGCGCCGGCGAGCACTTCGGTGGCGAGGCCTGCAGCACGCAGGCGCTCGCGCAGCTCGTCGGCCCTTGCGGCATCGGCGAGCACCGCATAACGCGGCTCGAACTCGACGCATTGCTTCGCGAGCAGGGCGACATTGCCGGCAGCGCTCAAGGCGGCAACTTCGAAGCCCTCGTGCTGGCGAATCACTTCGAGGGTGTTGCGGCCGATCGAGCCCGTCGAGCCGAAAATCGCGACGCTCTTGCCGGGCTTCACGGCGCCGCTCCCTGTTGCAGCGCCTCCAGCAGCAACATGATTCCGAGCACGAAGGCAGGAGTCGCTGCGAGCAGGCCGTCGATGCGGTCGAGCAGGCCGCCGTGGCCTGGCAGCAGGCTGCCGCTATCCTTGATGTCGCGATTGCGCTTGAGCATGCTGCCGAACAAGTCGCCGATCACGCACAGGGTGGCGATGGCCAGGGCGAGCGCGACGAACAGCAGCCAATCGCCGCCTTGCAAGGGGCGCAGCCAGTGATGCGCCGCCCAGATGCAAGCCACGGCGGCCGCGACACAGAGAGCGACTCCTCCCCAGACCCCTTCCCAGGATTTTTTCGGGCTCAATCGCGGCGCGAGCTGGCGGCTGCCAAAACCGCGGCCCGTGAAATAGGCGCCGATATCGACTGCCGCGACGATC
>RKSA01000123.1 GCA_007571115.1 Gammaproteobacteria bacterium | reverse complement strand
GCAAGGCTTCTTCGCCATGCGCCGCGCTGCCAGCCGCACAGCCACCGGTGACGCTGGCGCTGATCGCACTGAAGGCAGCGAGTAAATCCTTTATCATTGCGCACTGTTTTCTGGCATGCTTCTTTCCGGCACACTTGTTGTTTCCGGCTAGCGCATTTCCGGCGTGCTTCTTTCCGGCACACTTGTTGTTTCCGGCTGGAGCGTTCATCGGCGGCTTCGAGACTTCTTTCATGCAGGTGCTGATCGGCGGCGCGGCGCTTTCGGCTTTCAAGACGGCCAAACTGTCCAGGGAGCTGCGGGTGATCGAGCCTTCGCTTCGATCGGTTTCGGCGCGGTTCGTGCATTTTCTCGAATCCAGAGAACTCGCCGAATCCGACCGGCGCGCGCTGCAAGCGCTGTTGCATCATGGCGCAGCGGCCCAGGCTGGCGCTACCGACGGCGCGTTTCGCTACCGGGTCACTCCGCGCCCTGGCACGATCTCGCCCTGGTCGAGCAAAGCGACCGAAATTCTGCGCAACTGCGGGCTTGGCCATCTCGGCCGCATCGAGCGCGGCGTCGACTATTGCATCGATGCCGATCGCCAATCCCCCGATTGGGCCGCCCTGCTGCACGATCGCATGACCGAGGCGATCTTGCCTGATGATGCCGCAGCGGCGCGTTTGTTCGAGCAGCAGCCAGCGCGGCCCATGGCCGAAATCGACGTGCTTGGCGAAGGTCGCGCCGGCCTCGAGCTGGCGAACCGGCAAATGGCGCTCGCTCTCGCGCCGGACGAGATCGACTACCTGCTCGACAATTTCCGCGCCCTCGGGCGCAATCCCAGCGACGTCGAACTGATGATGTTCGCCCAGGCGAATTCGGAGCATTGCCGGCACAAGATATTCCACGCCTCCTGGAGCATCGACGGAGTGCAGCAGCAGGACTCGCTGTTCGACATGATCCGCCACACCTGGCGCAGCTCCCCGGAAGACGTGCTTTCGGCCTATGTCGACAATGCCGCAGTCGTGCGGGGCGAACAGGCCGAGCGCTTTTTTCCGGCACCCGATTCGCGCCGCTACGGCTACGTCAGCGAAGCTGGCCACATCCTGATGAAAGTCGAAACGCACAACCATCCCACCGCTATCGCGCCGTTTCCCGGCGCTTCGACGGGCTCGGGAGGAGAGATTCGCGACGAAGGCGCAACGGGAATCGGCGCCAAGCCCAAGGCCGGTCTGACCGGCTTCAGCGTTTCCCATTTGCGCATCCCCGGCTTCCCCCAGCCCTGGGAAGAAGATTTCGGCAAGCCGGCACAGCTCGCCTCGGCCCTCGAAATCATGCTCGATGGCCCCATCGGCGGTGCGGCTTTCAACAACGAATACGGCCGCCCGGCACTGTGCGGCTATTTCCGCAGTTTCGAGGAGCGCGTCGATGGCGAGCTGCGCGGCTACCACAAGCCAATCATGATCGCCGGTGGCCTCGGCAACATCCGCCCAGGGCAGGTGCGCAAGAGCAAGGTCGAGGCAGGGGCGAAACTCGTCGTGCTCGGTGGCCCGGCGATGCTGATCGGGCTCGGTGGCGGCGCGGCCTCCTCGATGGCCTCGGGTTCGGCGAGCGAGGAGCTCGATTTCGCCTCGGTGCAGCGCGACAACCCGGAAATGCAAAGGCGCTGCCAGGAAGTGATCGATTCGTGCTGGCAGCTTGGCGAGGCCAACCCGATTCGCTTCATCCACGATGTCGGCGCTGGCGGCCTCGCCAATGCCCTTCCCGAACTCGTCAAGGATGCCGGCCTTGGCGGAGCGTTTTCCCTGGGCGCGATTCCGAGCGCGGAAGCGGGGCTTTCCCCTCTCGAGCTTTGGTGCAACGAAGCCCAGGAGCGCTACGTGCTCGCGATCGATGCGGCCGATCTGCCGCGATTCGCCGCGATTTGCCAGCGCGAGCGCTGCCCCTTCGCGGTGGTCGGCACAACCGTGGCCGCCAAGCGCCTGAGCCTGACCGACGAGCGCTTCGGCAATCGCCCGATCGACGTGCCACTGGAGCTATTGTTCGGCAAGCCGCCGGCGATGCACCGCAGGGCCGTCTCTCCACCGCCGCGAACGGGAAGCTTCGACACCACAGGCATCGAGCTCGCCGATGCCGTCGAGCGCGTGCTTGCCTTGCCGGTGGTGGCGAGCAAGGCTTTCCTCGTCACCATCGGCGATCGCGCGATTACTGGCCTCGTCAGCCGCGACCAGATGGTGGGCCCCTGGCAAACTCCCGTGGCCGACGTCGCGGTGACTTGCAGCTCATATCGCGGCTACTGCGGCGAAGCCATGGCCATGGGCGAAAGGGCGCCGCTCGCCCTGCTCGACGCTCCGGCATCGGGGCGCATGGCGGTGGCGGAAGCGCTCACCAATATCGTCAGTGCCGACGTTGCCAGGCTCGGCGACATCAAGCTTTCGGCGAACTGGATGGCCGCAGCGGGCCACGGCGACGAGGACGCCAGGCTGTACGCGACGGTGGCTGCGGTCGCGAAGGAATTTTGCCCGGCGCTCGGAATCTGCATCCCGGTGGGCAAGGACTCGATGTCGATGCGCACCGTCTGGCAGGCGCCGGACGGTGCGCAACGAGGCATGGCAGCGCCGTTGTCCCTCGTCATCAGCGCTTTCGCGCCGGTCCGGGACGTGCGCCGCACGTGGACTCCGCAACTGCGCATCGACTCGGCGCCGAGCCGCTTGCTGCTGCTCGATCTCGGCAATGGCCGCGATCGCCTGGGAGGCTCGGCGCTCGGCCAGGTCTATCGCCGCATCGTCGGCTCTCCTCCCGATGTGGAGGATCCCGCAGCCCTGCGCAGCCTGTTCGCGCTGCTCGCCGAATGCCGCGCGCGAGGCTACGTGCTGGCCTGCCACGACCGTTCCGACGGCGGCCTGCTCGCCACCGTCCTCGAAATGGCCTTCGCCGGCCGTTGCGGGCTCGAATTGCAATTGCCCGCTGGCACCGATGCCCTGCCGGCCTTGTTCAGCGAGGAAATCGGCGTGGTTCTGCAAGTCCGCGCTGGCGATGTGCCGGCCCTGGGCGAGCTCGCTGCCAGCCATGGGCTCGCCTCGTGCCTGCACGACATCGGTGCGCCAGCGACGAACGGCGAGGTAACGATCCGCATCGGCGAGCGTGAAATCTATCGCCGTTCGCGGGTCGAGCTGCAAAGGCGCTGGGCGGCAACGAGCTTTCACCTGCAAAGCCTGCGCGACAACGCCGAATGCGCGCGGCAGGAATACGATTCCCTGCTCGACGCCGATGATCCGGGAATCGCTTTCCACCTTGGCTTCGATCCACAGCAGGACATCACCGCGCCATATGTCAATGTCGGCAGCCCCCCCCGGGTGGCGATCCTGCGCGAGCAGGGTGTCAATGGCCAGCTCGAGATGGCTGCGGCTTTTGCCCGGGCACGTTTCGAGGCGGTCGATGTACACATGAGCGAGCTTGCCTCAGGCGCTGCCAGGCTCGAGGATTTCCAGACCCTGGCCGCGTGTGGTGGCTTCTCGTTTGGCGACGTGCTCGGCGCCGGTGGCGGCTGGGCCCAGTCGATTCTCCGCAACGGGGCGCTGCGCGAGCAATTCGAATCGTTTTTTCATGATTCTGCCACCTTGAGCCTCGGAGTCTGCAACGGCTGCCAGATGCTCTCGCTGCTGCGCGAGCTGATTCCCGGCAGCGGCGCCTGGCCCTCTTTCGAGCGCAATCTTTCCGAACAGTTCGAGGCGCGTTTCACCATGGTGCAGGTCGAGCCGAGCGCTTCGGCGTTCTTCGCCGGAATTGCTGGCAGCCGCTTCCCCCTAGCCATCGCCCACGGCGAAGGCCGCGCCAGCTTCGCCGCAGGCGTCGACAGCGCCTCCCTGGCAGGAAGGGTCGCCTTGCGCTATGTGGACAATCGCGGCAATGTCGCCGAGCGGTATCCCGCCAACCCGAATGGCGCCACCGATGCCATCGCCGGCGTGTGCAACGAGGACGGCCGCGTGACGATCCTCATGCCGCATCCCGAGCGCGTGTTTCGCGCCTGCCAGAACTCCTGGCGGCCCGACAATCACGGCGAAGACGCCCCGGCGCTGCGACTGTTCCGCAATGCCAGGGCCTGGTTCGATTGAATGTCATGATTGACACATGTTGCCAGAATAAGCAGAAATTAGAAGAAAATAGGCGAAATTAGGCGAAAATAAGCGCAAATAGGCGAAAATAAACGAAAATTAACGAAATGAGACAGTCGAGATGAGTGGGGAAAACCTGTGCAAGATCGAGTTCTACGTTCCCGAATCGCATTTGGAGACGGTAAAGAACGCGATGTTCGCCGCAGGCGCTGGCCGGGTCGGCGACTACGACAGTTGCGCTTGGCAAACGCTTGGCCAGGGCCAGTACCGGCCCCTCGAAGGCAGCTCGCCCTGGCTCGGGCAAACGGGCAAGGTCGAGACCGTCGCCGAGTTCAAGGTTGAGATGATCTGTGCCGCCAGCCTCGTCGCTGCCGTCGTCGCGGCGATGCGTCGCGCGCATCCCTACGAGGAAGTCGCCTTCAGCGTGCTTCGCTGCGCAAATCTGGCGGGCTGACGCTGATCAGGCTCTTGTCGATGCGCTCGCCATTGCGCACCACATCGAACATGCGCACCGGGAAGCACTGCGTTCGCAGATCCTCGAAATACTGTTCGAGGGTGATCGAGACCACCGGAAAAGCGATTTCGCTCCAGGGGATCTCGTTTTCGCCGAAAAGCTGCACCGCCACGGTTTCCTCGGTGAATCCGCGGTCCATCGAGACGATGCGAGCGCGGAAGAACAGGTAGACCTGGTCGATCCGGGGCAGGTTGAACAGGGTGTACAGGGCGTGTTCGTCGAAGGCGATTCGCGCTCCGGCTTCCTCCATCGTCTCCCGGGCCGCTCCCTGGTGGGTCGATTCGCCGTTTTCCATGAAGCCCGCCGGCAAGGTCCACTTGCCGAGCCTTGGCTCGATGCCGCGCTTGCAGAGCAGGATGCGGCCATCGTCGCTGACCGGCACCGCGCCGACGACGTTGCGCGGATTCTGGTAGAACACGACATCGCAGGCGGGGCAGTAGTGGCGCAGGCGGTGGTCTCCCTCGGGAACGAGGTGCTGCACCGGCCCGGCGCAGTGCTGGCAGAACTTCATGCGCGCTTGATCTCGCAATGCAGGCGAAAGCGTTTCGAAGTCATGTACGACTCGATCGATCGCAGGCGCTTCTCCAGCTCGCGGAACGTGCTGGCGCATGCACCGGCCTGATTGCGAGTGTCGCGAGGCTCGCGGCCCGGCGCCTCGTCCTGGGAGTTCGGCGCTTCGTCAGCTTCGGGCTTGCGGTGCTTTTCCCGGTATTGCTCCCAGTATTTCTGCCGCCGCTGCCATTGCTGCCTTTCGTATTGCTCCTGGGATTGTGCGCGGCTTTCCTTTTTCGCGCGTCGCCGGGCGCGTCGCTGCCGGCGGCGATGCTGCCATCTCTGCCATCGCTCCTCTTCGAGAAAGGGGTCCGGGTCGAGCAGGAAGATCGCGACGACATAGGCGATGATCGTGAAAGGGCCGAAAACGAACCCCGAAAGCACGGCAAGCAGGCGCAACCAGAACGAGTTGACTTCGAGATAGTCGGCGATTCCCGCGCAGACTCCGGCGAGGCACTTGTCCCGGGTATTGCGATGGATCGGCTTGCGGTAGTCGAGCTTGCGCAGGTGTTCGGCGGCCCGGGAAGGGTTGAGTTCGTCCCAGGTGCGGTCGCGGAACACGTCGCGGTCCATGCAGTAGTACATGACGAAATAGCCGAGAATCAGCGGCGTCCACAATAGCACACCGACGACGAAGATCGTTCGCGCCAGTGCCGCCGGGATTCCGAGCCACGCGGCGATGCCGCTGCAAACGCCGAGCCAGACGGCGTTCGACTTGCGCAGTCGCAATTCAGCTCGCCGGCTCATGCTGCTCTCTCCAGTCGGGAACTTCGGCGTCGAGGATCGATTCGAGCACCTCGATGCGTTCGCCCAGCGAATCGGCCATCGCCGCAAGCCGCTCGAGATCGTGGTCCGCGACGGGTTTGCCCTTGCGTGGCCTTTTCAGGTGGTCTTTCGCCAATGCCAGCACGATCCAGAAGGTGATGAAGAGGAAGATCATCCCCACCAGCGTGATGATGAAAGTGAACACATTCATGTTTCCGGCCTATTTTGTCTTGCCGCCTTGCAGGCGGTCTTTCATTTGCTGCAGCTCCTGGTCGATCTTCTCGCCTCGGGCGAGCTCGTCGAATTCGGCTTGCAGGCCGCGCTGCTCGAGCTCGTCGCTATCGATCTGACCTTCCATCAAGTCGATCTTGCGTTCGTAATACTCGAACTTGTCCATGGCATTGTCAATCGCCTTGTTGCCGAGCTGCTTGCGCACGTCGCGCCGGGTGCTCGTGGCGCGGGTTCGCATGACGATGGTTTTCTGCCTCGCTCGCGCATCGTTCAGCTTGTCCTGCAGCAGATTGACCTCGCTGTCGAGCTTGTCGAGGGTCTCGTCGAGCTTGAACAGGTCGGACTCGGCGGCTTCCAGCCGCGCCTGGATCGCGGCCTTTTCCAGCAAGGCGGCCCGGGCAAGATCATCGCGCTCCTTGGACAGGGCGAGTTCGGCCTTGTATTCCCAGTCCTCGGCCTGGCTGCGCAATTGCTCGAGGCGGCGCGTCAAGGTTTTCTTTTCGGCGATCACCTTGGCGATGCTCGAACGCACTTCGACTAGCGTGTCCTCCATTTCCTGAATGACCATGCGGATCAGCTTTTCCGGGTTTTCCGCCTTGTCGAGCAGGGCGCTGATGTTCGAGTTGATGATGTCGGATAGTCGCGAAAAAATGCTCATGGTTGATGCCTCCTGTTGCGATCGTGTCAGTTTGCGATCATGTCGGCGTTCCGCCTCGACCACACTCAAGCTTCAAGCACGATCCGTGCCAAACACCGATCGCGTTAGGCAAGATATTGAAATTTAGAATAAAAAAGAGGCAGAGACGCTGTATGCCGGGAATTGTCGAAATGGCGAGAAACCCCAACATGTGGTAGCTTGCACCAGCAGCTTGATTCGATGGGTGCCAGAACGACATGACCGAGCCAAACTCGCTGCTGCGAATGATCGGCGAATCGGCGAGCTTCCTCGAAATGCAGGAACACGTCTCGCTGGTTGCGCCCTTGCGCAAGCCGGTGCTGATCGTCGGCGA
>RKSA01000089.1 GCA_007571115.1 Gammaproteobacteria bacterium | reverse complement strand
GATGATCCCCGCCTACGAGCTGCCCGGTTCGCATCGCTTCACTGCAGCGCTTCGCTGCGAACCGCCACGAACGGCCGCTGCCCGGGGAGGCGCCGACCCGGCGCTGATCCTCTACACCGGTGGCACCACCGGAGTGGCCAAGGGGGCGATGCTCAGCCACAGCAATCTCATCGCCAACATGATGCAATTGCGTTCGAGAACCTCGCTCGTCGTCGACGATCAGTCAGCGAACGTGATCGCGCCGCTGCCGCTCTACCACAGCTACGCCTTCCAATTGCACCTGCTGACGATGGCCTATGCGGGCAACCACAACTTCCTCGTCCCCAACCCCCGGGATCTCGATGCCCTGGTGAAACTGCTCAAGCGTCAGCCGGTGCATGGCTTCGTCGGCATCAACACACTGTATCTCGCCTTGCTCAGGCATCCGGCGATCGGCGAGGTCGACTTTTCGAGCTGGCGCTTTTGCGGGGCCGGCGGCATGGCGATGTCGAGCTCGGTCCTCGAGGACTGGTTCAAACGCAGCGGCTGCGAAATCCTCGAAGGCTATGGCCTCACCGAATGCTCTCCTGTGGTTGCCGTGAATCTGCCTGGCAAGGAGCGCCGGGGAACCGTCGGCAAGGCGGTTCCCGAAACCGAGCTGCGCGTGATCGACGAGGCGGGCCGGGTGCTTGCCGCCGGCGAGACCGGCGAGCTCCAGGTGCGAGGCCCCCAGGTCATGACCGGTTACCATGGCAGGGAAGAGGCCACCGCCGAGAGCATCAGCGCCGATGGCTGGTTCAGCAGCGGCGATTTCGCGACGCTCAGCGAGGACGGCTACGTCAGCATCGTCGACCGGAAGAAGGACATGATCCTCGTTTCGGGTTTCAACGTCTTCCCCAACGAAATCGAGGACTGGGTCAACCGCCACCCCCAGGTTGCCGAAAGCGCTGCCATCGGCATCCCCGACGAGAGAAGCGGAGAGGCGGTCAAGCTGTTCATTGTCGCCAATGGCGAGCCGCCTTCGGCAAAGGAGCTCGAGGACTGGTGCCGCGAGGGGCTCGCAGCGTACAAGATTCCCCGCCACATCGAATGCGTCGAGGATTTGCCCAAGTCGAACATCGGCAAGATCCTGCGGCGCGAACTGCGTGGCTGACCCCACGCCGCGCCGACGCCGCGGCCCAGGCCTCCGGGAGCTTCCTCGCGACATCGAGCTGCGCCCCGAACTTCCGATCACCGCCCACGCGCCAGAAATCGAGCGCCTGCTCGCTTCGCAGCAAGTCGTCATCGTCGCTGGCGAAACCGGTTCGGGCAAGACCACGCAACTGCCGAAGATCTGCCTTCGCGCCGGGCTTGGCAGCCAGGGAATGATCGGCCATACCCAGCCGCGGCGCCTCGCCGCGATGTCGGTGGCGGCACGCATCAGCGAGGAACTCGGAGTTGCCAATGGCAGCGGAGTCGGCACCCAGGTGCGTTTCGATTCGCGAGTTTCCGGGCAGACCTTCCTCAAGCTGATGACCGATGGCATCCTGCTCGCGGAAATCCAGCACGACCGCGAGCTGCGCAAGTACCAGGCGCTGATCGTCGACGAAGCCCACGAACGTTCGCTCAACATCGATTTCCTGCTCGGCTATCTGAAACTGCTGCTGCCGCGGCGCAAGGAGCTGCGGCTGATCGTGACTTCGGCGACCCTCGACGTGGAACGGATCGCCGCGCATTTTGGCGCAGCGCCGGTGGTCAGCGTCGCCGGGCGAGGCTATCCCGTCGAAACGCTTTATCGCCCAGTCGAGCAGCTCGCTCCGGGAATCGCCGAAGACGAGCAGCAAATGGCGGCGATCGCCGCAGCGCTTGCCGCGCTCGAATCCTCGGGCCCTGGCGATGTGCTCGTGTTTCTCAGCAGCGAAAAGGAGATTCGCGAAACTGCCCTGTTCTTGCGCAGGCAGTGTTTGCCGAACACCGAGATACTGCCGCTGTACGCGCGCTTGCGCGCCGCCGAGCAGCAACGCATTTTCGCCCCTCATTCGCGCCGCCGCGTGGTGCTCGCGACCAATGTGGCGGAAACTTCGCTGACCGTTCCTGGAATCCATTTCGTCATCGATTCCGGTTTTGCCAGGATCAGCCGCTACAGCGTGCAAAGGAAGCTGACCCGGCTCCCCGTCGAGCCGGTCTCCCAGGCGAGCGCCAATCAGCGCAAGGGCCGCTGCGGCAGGCTCGCGCCGGGGATCTGCATCCGCCTGTACAGCGAGGAGGACTATCGTTCGCGGCCGGTTTTCACCGACCCGGAAATCAAGCGCTCGAATCTCGACCAGGTCATCCTGCGCATGCAGGCCCTCGGGCTTGGCCGGCCCGAGGACTTTCCCTTTCTCGACGCTCCCAGTCAGAAATCGATCAACGACGGTCGCAGCCGCCTGCGCGAGCTCGGCGCCTTGACGACCAAGGAGCGATTGAGCCGAATCGGCAGACTGCTCGCCGGGCTGCCTCTCGAGCCAAGTCTCGGCAGGATGCTCGTCGCGGCGCGTTCGCTCGGCAGCTTGCGCGAATTGCTCGTCATCGTCAGCGCCCTGAGCCTTGGCGAGCTGCGCGAGGCGGCGGCGAAAGCGGGGCGGGGCGAGCAGCAGGAGCGATTCACGCACCCCGAATCGGATTTCCTCGGCCTGCTTGCGCTATGGCAGCAGTGCGAGCGCGAACGCGCTTCTGCCTCGCGGCTGCGCCAGTTCTGCAAGGCCCAGGGGCTGTCGTTGCAGCGTGTTCGCGAGTGGCGCGAGATCCATCGCCAGTTGCTCGCCGCCTGCCGCAGGCTCGGCCTGCGCCCCGGAAAGGCGCCGGCGAACTACGACGAGGTGCATCGTGCCTTGGTCAGCGGCTCGCTCAACCAGGTCGCGAGGCATCACGAGGGAAGGGTCTATCAGGGAATGAGAAACCGCAAACTGAGCCTCGCGCCGGCTTCGGTGCTGGCTGGCAAGCGGACTCGCTGGATCGTCACGAGCGAATGGATCGAGACCGAGCGGACCTTCGCCGCGATGGCAGCGCGGATCAAGCCCGAATGGGCTCTCGAATTCGCCGGCGAGCTGCCGCGCAAGGAATACGGCGAGCCGTTCTGGAGCGACGAGCGGCAGCAGGTCATGGTCAGGGAAACGACGCTGCTCCATGGTCTGGCATTGCGCGAGCAAGTCGCAGTCGATTATGCAAAGTTTGACCCGGAAGGCGCTCGCGAGCAATTCATCGACGAGGCCCTGGTCGAGGAGCGCATTCGCAGCAAGGCCGCCGTGCTTGTGCGCAACAGCGAATTCCTCGCCGAGTTGCGCAGGCAGGAGGAAAAGTTCCGCAAGCCGCAACTGCTCGTCAACGAGCGCGAAATGCGGCATTTCCTCGAGCAGAGGATTCCGCGCTCGGTGGCCTCGACGCGCAAGCTCGAACAATGGCTTGAAGAAGATCCGGCAAGGCATGGCGAGCTGCTCGACATGCGTCAGGCGGGGCTGTTTCAAGGCAATGCCTCGAACGAATTGCAGCGCCAGTTCCCTGACCGGATCAAGCTGCAAAACAATGTGCTACCCCTCGATTACGTGTTCGAGCCTGGCGGCAGCCGCGATGGCCCGAGCTTGCGTGTTCCCGTCGCACTCGTCGCGCAGTTGTCGGGTGCCGATCTCGATTGGGCCGTTCCCGGCCTGGTCCGCGAGAAATGCATCGCCCTGATTCGCGGCCTGCCGAAGAGGCGCCGCCGCAGCTTCATCCCCGTTCCCGATTTCGTCGATGCGGCCTTGCCAGCCATGAGCCGCGCAGACGGCGACCTGATCGACTCGTTGCTGGGGCAGATGCGAGCCCGCGACCACACCATCGAGCGGGGGGAACTGCTCGCGGTGGCCTTGCCCGCGCATCTGCGCACCAGGGCCCAGGTTGTCGACCAGAACGGCGGCATTCTTGGCGAAAGCGCTGAACTCGCTGAATTACAGGCGCGTTTTGCGGGGCAGGCGCCGCCGCGCTGCCGCCATGCACTGGAACGGGAGCGCCTGCGCGACTGGGATTTCGACGAACTTCCCGAATCGGTCGAGGTCGGCGATCAAGTCATCCTGTTGCGCTACCCAGGGCTCGTCGACCACGACGATTCGGTCGCCATCGCACTGTTCGAGACGAAGGAGCAAGCCCTGGCGGTGAGCATCGAAGGCGCCATGCGCCTGTTCATGCTGCGCAGCATCGCCCGGCGCAATGACTTGCGCAAGCGCTTCCAGCGTTTCCGCGACCGCAATGCAGCGCGAATCTGGCTCGTTCCGGGGCTGCGCGAAGTCGCGGGCGATGCCGTGCAGAGCTGCTACCTCGAGGCTTTCGCGCTTCGCGAGGCGATTCCTCGCAGCCGCAAAAGCTTCGACAGCCTGCTCGCTTGCCAGGCGGCCAAATTGCCGAAGCTGGCCGACGAACTCGAACGCCTGCTGAACCAGGTGCTCGATCAGTTGCACGAAATCCGGCAAAAGCTCGCCGAGCTTCCCGAGCGGCACCGCGTCCGGGAGGACATCGAAGCGCAAGTCGAGCGCTTGCTGCCGGAGCGATTCCTCCGCGACACGCGCCTCGTCTGGCTCAGGCATTTTCCGCGCTATCTCGAAGGAATTCTCGTTCGCCTGGAAAAATCGCCTTTTTTCGGTCCGGCAGATGAAAAGCATGGCCAGTTGGTGGCATACTACTGGCAACGCTTCGAGCAATTGCCCCCGGCTCGGGGGAACAACGGAATCGCCGAATCCCTGCGCTGGTCGATCGAGGAATTCAGGGTTTCGCTGTTCGCGCAAAAGCTCGGAACTAGCATCCCGGTTTCCAGCCAGCGGCTCGACAAGCAGCTCGCCAAATTGACTGAATGACATGCATATCCTGACGAAAATCGCCCGCTCGCAAGTCGCGCAACGGTGCTCCTTGCGCCAAGCGCTTCTGCTCATCGTCCTGCTGGTGTCGGCAAGCGTTGCCGCAGCGCAGGACTCGACCGAGCCCGAGACCTCGGACCCCTTCATCGGCCTGAACCGGATGGTGTTCGGCTTCAACGAGTATTTCGACAACCTGCTGCTGCGCCCTCTGGCGATCGGCTATACCCACCACCTGCCCGGGCCGGTGCGCACCGGGGTGACCAATTTCTTCGGCAATATCGATGACGTGAACACGATGGCGAACAATCTCCTGCAATGGAAAGTCGCCGACGCGATCTCCGATGGAGGCCGCATTCTCATCAATACCACGATCGGAATCGGCGGCCTGCT
Source organism: Gammaproteobacteria bacterium (assembly GCA_007571115.1). GTDB lineage: Bacteria > Pseudomonadota > Gammaproteobacteria > Pseudomonadales > Pseudohongiellaceae > UBA9145. Next base: position 1,967 of record RKSA01000089.1, on the reverse strand, counting down.
CGACGTGGCGAGCGAACTCGGCCTGGAAAAGCATCAGGAGGATTTCGGCCAGACCCTGGGTGCCTGGGGAGTCGCGCCGGGCCCCTATGTCGTGCTGCCGATCTTCGGTTCGAGCAGCATCCGTGACACTTTTGGCTTCGCCCTCGATTCGTTTCTGAATCCGCTCTACTATGTCGAGGACGATGCCGTGCGCCTGTCGACCTATGGCGCCGAGCGGGTCGAATGGCGCGCCGGGCTCCTGCCGAGGGAATCGCTGATCGTCGGCGACCGCTACCTGTTCCTTCGCGAAGCGCATCTCCAGACGCGCAAGTTCGAAGTCGATGACGGCGTCATCGACGATCCATTCGGCGATTTCTGACTCGTCGATTCCCCCGCCTTCTCCTGTTGGCGAATATTGTTGGCGAATATTGGCAAACCGGTGCGCTCGCAGCTAGCTCGCCGCGCTTTCGCGACGCTTTTTCTCGGCGAGCTTGGCGAGGATGAAATCGCCGTGGCTGACGTGGATCAGGTCGCAGACCTTGCGGATCACGTAGTCCTCGTACTTGTCGAGCCGCGAATCGGCCCAGGCGATTCGCCACATGTTGCGGATCAGCCCGGTTTTCTCGGCGTACCCGCAATGCTCGTTAATCAGGCTCGTGAATTCGTACAGCGAGGTCGCCGAATCGGATTCGCTGCTCGCAAGAGCGAGCAGCTCCTCGACGTCCCGCTCCGTGCCGCTGCCGCTGCCGAGCAAGGCATCGCTGATCGCCGCGAGTTCCCGGGCATCGGGTTCGTGGTCGGCTTTGAGCACCTCGAAGAGCAGGGCAGCGCTGGCGATTTCGAGCCGTTTCGCCGCAGTGGCTTCGCTTTCCGCAGCGTTTTCGGGGGGCTTGACGAGCAAATTGCGCAATGTTGCCAGCATGACTCCTGTCCTGTCCTGTCGTGACTTTTTCGTCTTGGCTTTTCGTCTTGGCTTAGATCCGCCCAGGGGTTTCAGGCAACGAGCGCCATCGCGTCGAGCAACACCTCGAGCGAGGCATCGCTGCGGTTGCCATGGGTGCTGAGATGGCGGCGAAACCGCTTGCCGCCGGGCTGCCCCTTGAACAGGCCGAGCATGTGCCGCGTGATATGGCGCAAGGGAGTTCCCTGTCGCAGCTCCTCCCCGATATAGGGCAGGAATCCTTCGAGATAGTCAAGCCTAGTCTTGGTCGCGGGCGCTTCGCCAAAGAACCTCTCGTCAACCTCGTGCAGCAGCCAGGGGTTGCCATAGGCAGCCCGGCCGAGCATGACGCCGTCGACCGAACGAAGCAATTCGGCGGCTTGCCCGAGGCTCGTGATTCCGCCGTTGATGATCGTCTCGAGCGCGGGAAACACCTGCTTGACGCGCAGCACCCGTGCATGGTTCAGAGGCGGAACCTCGCGGTTCTGCTTCGGCGTCAGCCCCTTGAGAATCGCGATTCGCGCGTGAATGACGAAAGTCCGGCATCCCGCAGCAGCGATCGTTTCGATGAAGTCGAGCAGTTCAGCCTCGCTATCGCGACCGTCGATGCCGATCCGGCACTTGACCGTGACCGGAATCTGCACCGCCGAGCGCATCGCGCTCACGCAGGCAGCCACCCGAGCGGGCTCGTTCATCAGGCAGGCGCCAAAATTGCCGCCTTGCACCCTGCCGCTCGGGCAGCCCAGATTGAGGTTGATCTCGCGGTAGCCAGCCTGCTCCCCGAGCAGCGCAGCCCTGGCGAGGTCGCCAGGGTCGCTACCACCAAGCTGCAAGGCCACCGGCTGCTCCAGCGGCGAAAACCGCAGCAGCCGCGCCGCATCGCCATGAAGCAGGGCATTGGCGGTCACCATCTCCGAATAAAGCAGCGCCCGACGCGAAAACTGGCGCAAAAACGCCCGATCGTGACGATCAGTACACTCCATCATCGGCGCCACACAAAACCGCCGACAAGGCCCACTCTTTCGCGACAACTGCTCCATGCCCCCCA
>RKSA01000181.1 GCA_007571115.1 Gammaproteobacteria bacterium | reverse complement strand
GGCGAGGGCCTGCTGCCTGGCCTTGGCGAACACGTCCTGGTATCTCATGCTCATCGACACATCGAGCAGCAGCACCGCCGAGCGCGGGTCGGAATCGAGCAGCCGCGCCACCGAGAGGTTGAACAGGGGCCGCGCGAAAGCGAGCACGAGCAAGGCGATCAGCCCCACGCGCAGGGCGAGCAGCAGCCATTGCTGCAATTGCTGAAACAGGACCAGCTTGCGCGAGGTCTGCTTGAGGAAGCGCAGCGTGCTGAAGCGCAGCTTGGGGGGCTTGTTCCTGCGGATGAGGTGGATCGCGAGGGGAATCGCTGCGGCGAGCAGGCCGAGCAGGAACAATGGCGCGAGCAGGACCATCAGCCGCTCCTGGCGCGCCGCAACAGGTAGGCCGACAGCGCCCGGTCAAGGGGTTCGGCGGTATCCATCAGGCAGTGGTCGACGCCGCTGGCCTGGCATTGCTTGCGGCAGTCGTCGAGGAATGCGTTGAGATGTTGCAGGTACGAGCGGCGAATCGCCGCCGGCGAGGTGATGAAGCTTTCGCTGCTTTCCAGGTCGATGAATTCGGTCGCCTCGGTGAAGGGAAACTCGAGCTCGGCGTGGTCGATGAGCTGGAAGCTGATCACGTCGTGCCCCATGGCGCGCAGGTTGCGCAAGGTGCCGATCACGCGTTGCTCGTCGTCGAGCAGGTCGCTAATCAGCACGACGAAGCTTTTCTTGCGCAGGGACGTGGCAAGGTCGGCGAGGGGCTTGACGACATCGGTGCCGGCGCCGTGCTCGACCTTGGCCAGGGCGCGAAGGATGCGCAGCAAATGCATCTGTCGGCACCGGGGAGGGATGTATTCGCGGATGGTATCGTCGAACACGACGAGGCCGACCGCGTCGCGCTGCCGCATGATGAAATACGACAGCGCCGAGGCGAGGGTGACGCCATATTGCAGCTTGCTCAAGGCCCCCGAGCCGTAGGCCATCGAGGCGCTGCAATCGAGCAGGATGACGCAACGGACATTGGTCTCGTCCTCGTATTGCCTGACGTGCAGCTTGCCGCTGCGAGCATAGAGCCGCCAATCGACGTGGCGCATGTCGTCGCCGGGGCAGTAGTGCCGGTAGTCGTTGAACTCGACGCTGAAGCCGCGTTGCGGGCTTTTGTGCAGGCCCGAGAGAAACCCCTCGACGACCACCCGGGCGCGCATTTCCAGGTTGGAAAGCCCGGCAAGCACTGTCGGGTCGAGGAAATTGAGCGCTTCCGCCATGGCGTTCAGCCCTCGAGCTCGACCGATGGAGTCGGCACCGCCTCGAGCAGCCGCTCAACGACCTGATTGACGGTGACTCGCTCGGCCTCGGCGTGGAAGTTGAGCAAGATGCGGTGGCGCAGGATCGACGGCGCCAGGGCGCGAACGTCGCGAAAGGAAACGTTGAAGCGCCCCGCGAGCAAGGCGCGCACCTTGCCCGCCAGAATCAGGTTCTGCGAGGCGCGGATCCCGGCGCCCCAACTGACCCAGTCCTTGATGAATTGCGGCGCGGCCGGCGATTGCGGCCGCGAGGCGTGGACGAGGCGCACGGCATGGCGAATCACTTCCCCGGCCGCCGGCACCTGCCTGGCGATTCGCTGGAACTCGAGAATGTCGCCGCCGCTCAATGGATGCGCGAGGCGATTGTCATGGCTTTGCGTGGTGGCGCTGACCACGGCGATTTCGTCGGACTCGGAAAGGTAGTCGAGCTCGATCTTGAACATGAAGCGGTCGAGCTGCGCTTCGGGCAGGGGGTAGGTGCCTTCGAGCTCGATCGGGTTCTGCGTCGCGAGGACGAAGAACGGCGCCGCCATGGGATGGGTCTTGCCCGCTGCGGTGACCTGCTGCTCTTCCATCGCCTCGAGCAGCGCCGATTGCGTTTTCGGCGGCGTGCGGTTGATTTCGTCGGCGAGCAGGATATTGGTGAAGATCGGGCCTTCGACGAACTTGAGGCTGCGCTGGCCGCCGCTTTCCTCGATGACTTCGGAGCCGACGACGTCGGCGGGCATCAGGTCGGGAGTGAACTGGATGCGGTTGAAGCGGACCTGCAGGATTTCGGCGACGGTCTTGATGAGCAGCGTTTTCGCCAGTCCCGGCACGCCGGTGACGAGGCAATGGCCACCGGCGAACAGGGCGATCAGCAACTCGTCGACGATGTCGTGCTGGCCGATGATGACCTTGCGGAGCTGCTCGACGAGCTGCTCCCTACCCTCTTGCATGCGTTTCACCAGGCTCAGGTCGTCCTGGCTTGCGGCTTGCGCTGTTGCTGTTGCTTCCGCTTCTGTTGCCATTGCTGTCGCTGCCATGTGCTGTTTCCTGTTCGTCGTGTCCGTGATGAAAATCCGCAGGTTCCCGCCTCGCTAGTGGCTGAATGCGTAGATCAGGAAATTGATCCCGATCTTGTACGCCTCGTTGGTGTAGCGAGTCGGATAGCCGGCGTAGAAAGTGTGCTCCCAGCCGTCGCCGAGGTCGGTATTGTAATTGGCGAGCAGCATGATGCGGCCGCCGTCGTCGAGCACTGCGTAGACTTCGGGAGGATAGTCGGGGTCGTCGAGGCTCATGTAGCCGCCGAAATCCCAGGTGACCATGCGGCCTGGCACTTGGGCGACTTCCTCGATGTCGAAGAAGATGTGGAAAATTTCGTGGCTCGTGTCGAGCTTGACGATGTCGCGGTCGGGGAAGATCTTGCCGATTTCCCGGTGCATGTCGTCGAGGTGGGGTTCGCCCCAGAAATCGTCGACCATGACGAATCCGCCGCGGAACATGAACTCGCGCAGCGCCTCGACCTCCTCGGCACTGAAGTTCGGGCCGCTGTAGCTCGCGCCGATCGGCACGCGCTTCCAGTTCATGTAGAGGAAGATGTGCTCGAAAATGCGCGGGTCGGTCAAGGACATGTACGTGTGGTTGCGCGGGTTGGTGTTGATATTGGTGTATCGCTGCACGCCGCGCAGGAAGTTCTCGTCGGAGTCGGGGTAGTCGGTGTCCCACCAGCCGCCATGAGGGCGGAACGAGGTGCGCACGCCACCATGATTGGCGTACTGGCCGCGCACCCAGGTGAATTCGGCACCGCCGGCGCCAGCAGCCGGCAGGTCTTCGGCATCGCCAAAACGCAACGGCTGGGCAGCAGCGGGTTGCGCCGCCCAGCACGACACGAACAGGACGAGAGCGGCGATTGCTGTTGAAGGCATCATGGGCTGGGGGGGTCTTCGATCGAGCGGAGTAGTGCTTGCTGGGCGCGCAGGTAGCTTGGGGCGGTTTCCAGTGCTTGCAGCGCTTGCTGTTTTGCCTCGGCGAAGCGACCGGCTCGCAGGTAGGCTTCGGCGAGGCTGGTCCGCGCTCCGACGGGGTCGGCGACTTCGAGTTCGAGGAGGATTTCGTATTCGGTGACCGCCAGCGCCGAGTCTCCCGTCGAGTCGGCAAGCCTGGCGCCCAGGGCGTGGACTTCGCTCCGGTACGGATCGACCTGCAAGGCGCGATCAATATAGTGGGCGGCGCGTTCGAAGTTCCCCTCGTCGAGGGCCGCCTCGGCGAGGGTCAAGGCCGGCGCATCGTCGTGCTGCACATTTTCCAGCAGGATTTCGAGCCAGCGAAGCCGCTCCTGGCGATTCCCTTCGCGTTCGGCGAGCTGCGCCAGGACCAGGGCGGGGCTTGGGTAGCCCGAATACGTCGGCAGCAGCTCGTGGGCGGCGAGCAGGGCCTGCCTGGCCTCGGAATGGCTTTCCTCCTTGAACAGCACGATTCCCAATTGCAGATGCGCCATGAAATCGCGCGGATTCTGCCCGATTCGCGAACGCATGTGCTGTTGCAGCGACTCGTTGCTGTACAGCTCGGAGAGAACCGCACTCGAATTCTCGCGGATGCCGTGGCCGTGGCCCTCGCCTTCGTCGGGAGAATCCTCGTGATGCGCGTGGACACCGATCGCAGCGACGCGGCCCGCGATCCAGCGCTGGAAGCCGGCATCGAACTCTCCCATCGACACGGCGAAGACTTCGCGGAAGCGCTGTTCGTCGTCCTTGACGAGGCCATACTCGATAACGAGCTCGCGCAATTTGTCGAAGCCGTAGGTCTGCTCGATATAGTCGACGACGAGATACGACTGGAAATACGCGAAGCCGAGCTCGGCGCTGCTGCGAGCGCCACTGAACGCCGAATTGAGATGGGCGACGGGCAGGTACCGCCCCTCGGCTGCACCGCGCACGAGGTCGAGGCCTTGGCGGCGCCCCCAATACGGCCGACCCTGCCGCTCCTCCCAAACGGCAACTCCTTCGGCAAGCCAGCGAGGAATGCGGTTGCGAGTCATTTGCAAGGTGATCACGTGAGAGAACTCGTGCCAGACGATTTCCTGCCAGTTGGCGCGCAAGGTGTCGGGGGAGATCAGGGTGATGACCTTGCCGAAGCAGATTCCCACCAGAGGGCCGATATCGGGGAGCCCCACCGAGCGCACGGCGAAATCCTCCGTTTTTTCGAACACCTCGATGAGCACCGGATATTCGGGCTGGTAGTCCCATTTCGCCGATAGTTCCCGCCAGGCCTGTTCGAGCAGGGGTTCGAGGTAGGGCCAGAGGATCTTCGCGTCGCGCTGCGACATGCGCACGAGAAAATGCTCGCTTTCGCGGGTCGCATACTCTTCGAGGGTGTCGAACACCGTGAGCAGGTTCGACGACAGGACATTGAACGGATCGTTGTCGAAACCGATTTCCAGATTGGCGCGCCCTTCCTGCTCTTCGCCGAGCCGGATCAGGTTGCTTCCGAGCAAGGTGTAGCCGCGCCAGTATTCGGCGTCGGTCCCGATCGAGGCGCGCGCGTACTGTACCGCTTCGGCGAAGCGGTAATTGCGGCCGAAATGCTCGGCGACATCGGCGAGGAACACCGGATTGCCCGGGCTGAACTCCTCGACTGCGGCGGCGTGCAAGCGGTAGTCGGCCATGCGCTCATCGAGCGCCGCCTGGGCAGCGAGCGCGCTGCGCGCGCCGAGCGCTTCGGGGTTCAGCTCGAGGGCCCGGGACAGATGTGCCGCAGCCTCCCCGGTGCGCTCGTCGCGTTGCATCAGCCTGCCGAGAACTTCCAGCGCCGCAACCGAATTGGGGTTGATCGCGAGGGCGCGTTGCAAGCTGCGCTGATCGCCACTGATCCGCGCCATGCCGACGAGGGCCGGCACGTGACGGGGGTTGATTTCGAGGGCGTCGCGATACGAACGCTCGGCTTCGGCCTCGTTGTATTTTTCCAGGAACAGATCCGCCCAGAGCACATGGGCCTCGATATTGTTCGGGTCGGCGCGAACCGCCTCCTCGAACAGGCTGTTGGCGTCGTGGTAGCGACCGAGCCGCCAGCTCGCCAGTGCCACCATCGCCACTTCGGACGAACGGAACACGAGACCGTCGTTGTACCGGGCGACGACTTCCTCGAGCAATGGGACGCTTTCCGCCTTGCGACCGACGAATTGCAGCAGCTCGCCGTATTTCGTCAAGGCGCGCGGGGGGGCGCCTTGCACGCCAAGGCCATCGAGCAGCGCAGCGAAAATTTGCAGCGCCTCGGCCGACTCTCCGGCCAGGCGCCGGATTTCGGCGAGCTGGGTGCTGACCAGCGGGTAGTCGGCGTAGTTGCCGTCGAGCAGGCTTTCGCAGACCCGCGCTGCCTGGCGAAGATTGCCCATGCTGGCGAAGGCGCGGCTCGCGCCGACGACTCCAGCGGAGCGGTCGAGCCCTTCGGCTCGCTGGAAGATCTCGGCGGCACTGGCATAATCGCCTTCGAGCAGGTATTGTTCGCCGCGCTCGAGGGGCGATGCGTTGCCCTCGCCGAGCTCGCCGAACTGGGCGAGGGCGATGCTCGCGGGGAGCGAGAGCACAGCGAGGGACAGCAGGAATCGAGCAAGCAAGCTTTTCATCATTGCAACTCGTTGAATCTGGCGGTGGCCCGGGCCAGCTCGACGAGCAGGTTTTCCATCCGGCGCCAATAGTCGGCTTCAAGATAGTCGCTCTTGCTGCTGCGCAACAGGAACACCGAGCGTTCCAATTGTTGCATGAGCAGCCGCAGCTCGAGGGCCTCGCCGGTCAGGTTGAGGGTTTCGCGCGCTGCGATGTCGATATAGGCGATTTCGGCGAGGCTGCCGTCGGCTGCGCCTGGGCCCGGATCGAGACTGAAAGTCGAATCACCGTTGTCATCGAGGCCGGCGTGTTCCGAAGCGAGCCTGCCCTGCTGCTCGTACCATTGCTCGACCTTGGCCTTGGCGTACTGGAAGGCTTCGAGCATCGACACGCGCCCGTTGCGGTCGAGGTCGGCGGCGCGGCCATCGAGAGCTTTGATGAAATGGCGGGAAAATACCGGGTCGTACTTTTCCGCTGCCGAACGGGTCGCCGAGATGACGACGCGCCCCTCGCCCGACAGGAAAGTGGAAAAGCCGTAGCTCGCGCTCGTGGTATTGATGACGACGACGCTCTGGCGCTGGAAAGCGTCGAGGATGCGACCGAATTCGCCGCCGCTGAAGTCGGGGCCGACGATGTGGAACTTTGCTTGCTCGCCGGCTCCGGAACCGTGGCCGATCAGGTAGACGGTAAGCTGGTCGCCGTCGCCAAGCCGCGCTTGCAAGCCGGCGAAGGCCGCCTCGATTCCCTCGCGGTCGCTGACGCCATCGGCGCGCGCGCCGGAATTCGCGCCGGCCGCGTCCGGGTCGTGCAGCAAGGTGATCGAATCGTTCGAATAGCCGTAATCGCGGATCAGGATGTCGTGCAGCGAATGCGCCCATTGACGAAACCGCGAGACGGTTTCGGCGCCCACCGAGGGGCCGACGATCATCACGACGTGTTTCGCGGTGCCGGGAGCGTCGAGAAAATGTTCGCTGGCGAGCCGCGTGGCCGATGCGGCAGGCGCCTGGGCTGCGACGGTCACGGCCAGGGTCGCGAGAGCGCAAGCGGCGAGTGCCAGGGCTGTGCTGGCGAAAGGTTTCATGACAGCCCCCGCAGGCGCCGCGTCAGCCAGTCGCTGCATAGCAGGCCGACCAGCAAGGCGAGCAGCCAGGGTTCGTCCCACAAGTCGATCTGCACGTTCCGCGAATACGCGTTGGGAGTGAACTCGACCGACTCGGGCAGTTCGCCGGCGTCTCCGAAGTCGAAATGGCTGCCTCCCGCAGCGGTGGCGATGCGACCGAGAAGCCCGCTATCCATTGCTGCGTTGGCGTATTCGCGCAGCGAGGGAGTGACGACGATCGCCGCCTGCTGCTGCGAGCCTTGCTCGCCAGCGGCGCTCGTGACATCGACGAGCAAGTCGAACATTCCTTCCTCGCCGACGAGGAACGAGGAGCGGTAGACGCCGTCCTGGGTGATGTCCCATTGCATCGGCGCATCGCTGACTTCGCCGCGGGGGCTGGTCGTTTGCATCCACAGGGTCGCGTCATTGTCGGGCTGGTATTGCGCGTCAAGAACCCGCGCGCTGACTTGCACTTCGTCGCCGACATTGTAGAACTCGCGGTCGAACTCGAGGCTCACCCGCTCGGGCGCCGAGGCCGCGAGCCAGCGCAGCTTCTGCCGCCAGAGCGTTTCGTGGGAGTGATCGGCGGAAGGCATCATCATCTGCCAGCGCCAGGTGCTCGCAGTGGCAAGGGAAATCACCCGGCCATTGCCATAGCGCTGCACGGCGAGCACCGGCAAGGCCTGGCTGCGGTATTGCAAGGCGGGATGCTCGAGCAAGACCTCGGCGCCGGGCTTGATTCTTCCAGTGACGTGGATCCCCTGCAAGTCGGGCAACTGCGACCAGGCGAAGCGGTTCTCGGAATCCTCGCCGGCGAGGCGCAGCAATGGCGAAACCTCGCCGCTGCGGGTCAGGCGCGGGCGGAACAGCGCTCCGGTGGGATGCTCGCCACGACGGATGCCTCCTTGCAGCCGCGCTGGCAGGAAGCCTTGCCCGACCAGTGTCAGCGGAAGAATGTCGGCCAGCGGAGTGCCGAGGAAGGCTTCGTCGATGATGCCGCTTTGCAGCAGGCCGCCGCCGCGTTCGGCGACGAAGCCTTCGAGCATTTGCAACTGCTCGCCTTGGAAAAATTCGCGTTCGATGTCGCCGAGAATGATCGCCTCGTACTCGTAAAGCGATTCCCTGTCGCCAGGGAAGCCTTCGGCGAGCTCGGCGGGCGAGGCGATTCCCTGGCGATAGAATTTTCCCGGGCCCGTTTGCAGATACGTCGCCAGGCGCAGCGATTCGTCGCCGTCCAGAGCGCGGCGGATGAATTTGTATTCGTTGCGCGGATGGCCTTCGAGATAGAGAACGTCGAGGGTCGGCTTGTCGGCATTGTCGACGAGGAAGCTGTAGGCGTTGTTCTGCTCGATGAGTTCGCCCGGCTGGAGCGCAGCGACAAGCTTGTAGACGATTCGTTCGCGGCGCTCGGGAGCGACTTCGAGACTGAAACGCTGCGAGACTCCTGGGGCGCCGAGCGTCACCCGCTCGCTGCTGACGACGCGATCGCCGTCGAGCACCGAGAGCTCGATTTCCTCGCCAGCGAAGCCCTGGTGGCGCAGCACCGCAGTCACCGTGAAGACCGAGCCTTCGAGCACGGTGCGGGCAGCGCCGACATCGGCGATGCCGATGTCAAGGGGAAGCTGTTCCTGCCCGACTCCCACGGTGAAAACGGGAATCTGCCGATTGCCGAATTCGCGCGCGGCGATGACGGGGTCGAGGTCGCCATTGTCGGCGCCATCGCTGACGAGCACCACCGCGCCAAGCGGCAGGCCATCGAGCTGGTCGGCAACGCTGCGCAGGGCCTGGCCGATCGCCGAAACCGTGCCAGGGGTATCGAGAGCGCCGAGGGCGCCACCTTCGCCGAGCCGCCGGGTGCGCTGGTCGAAGGCGAAGCTGCGAAGCTGGAACGATTCGGCGAGCTTTTCCGCCACCGGGCCCTCGAGAAATGCGGAGCTTGCTGCGGCAAGGCGGCTCTCGCCATCGACATCGGCGATCGACATGCTTTGGGAATTGTCGAGCAGCACCGCGAGGTAGGTATCCTGGGGCGGCGCCTGGCGGACATCCACCACCGGCCGCAACAGGCAGAACACGATGATGATGAGCACTGCCGAGCGCAGGCCGATGAACCAGGCCTTCCAAGCCGGCGAAAGGGGCCGCGTGGTGCGAAGATAGCTCAGCGAGACCGCTGCGACGATCAGCAAGGCGAGCAGCGCGAACCAGCCGGGGCTGAGGCCATGGGCAAAACGCAGGCTCTCTTGCTGCCAGGCCGAAAGCAGCGTCGGTTCGGACACTTGCATGTTCAGCGCGCCGGGCCTTCCGCAGCTTGCTGCTCGGACAAGATGCGATAGTAGTCGCGAACCAGGTCGCGGTATTCGTCGGGAATCTCTTCCTCGAGCGTCGCGTGGAGCCGCTCGTCGAGCGCATCGAGCTCGGCCTGGGCGCGCAGCGCGCCTTCGAGCTCGATGACCGGCTGCAATAGCGCCGCGAGCAGCTCAGGCTGGTTGAGAAAGTCCTCGATGTCCTGGCGGGTGATTTGCTGGGCGATCGACCGCGCCTTGCCCCAGGGCAGGTTGCCGCCATCGGTGCGGATTTCACCTCGGGTCTGGTAGCGGTCGCCGCCAAGCCCGCGGCCCGCGCTGCCCTGCCTTGCCTGTTGCCGCATCTGCTGATCGAGCTGTTGCGCGAGCTGCCGGGAACGTTGCAATTGCTCGCGCAACTCGCCGACGCTGGCTTGATCGGTGTCGGCACCGGTGTCGGGGCCGGCGCCAGGCTCGGCGCCATTCTCGCTGTATGCGGCGAGCTGGCGTTCGAGCTCTTCGAGCTGTTCGCGCAGCTCGCCCGCGTCCATGGCGGTCTGCTGCAAGGGGTTGGCACCCGGGCGCCCCGGCGCGAGCTGGGCCAGATCCTGCGCCAGTTCACCGATCTGCTCTTCGAGGGACTGTTCGATGTCGGCGGCGAGATTGACCATGCCGTCACGCAGCACCCGATCGCTGGCGCGCATTTCCTCGCGAATCGGCCGCAGTTCGCGACTCGCTCGCTGGGCCTGGGACAGCAAGCGCTGTTCGCCGTTGCTGCCGCGAACGATCAGCGCGCGCAACAGCGCCTCGATATCGTCGAGCTGCTGTTGCCGGCCTTGCTGCGCTTCAAGCAATTGCCCGAGAGCCTGTTCGTCGCGCAGTGCCTGCGTCGTCTGGCCGAGCCCGAGTTCGCGGCTCGCCGCATCCAGCGCCTCGCGCAATTGGCGTTGCTGCTCGAGCAACCGCTCGCCACGCTGGCGCAGATTGCGCGCCAACTCGTTGACCGAGCGATGCTGCTGCTCGCCGAGCTGGCGTTGCTGCCGACGCAGGTTGTCGAGCGCTTTCTGGCTGCGCGCTGCGGCGAGGGACGGCGAATCGCTCGCGGCGGCCTGCTGCATTTGCTGCACCGCCTGCTGCAAGGCGCGTTCGCTGCCGCTGGCGTTCTGCGCATCGCGGCGCTGCCGGGAGCTCGAAGTTCGCTGCTCCTCGGAGATGCGTTGCGCGAGCTGTCCGGCTTCCTCGCTCAGGCGTTGCTGCTGCCGCATCAATCGTTCGAGTTCACGGCGCCGCTGCTCTTCGGTCAACTCGTTCGAGCGGCGCGCCAAATTGCGCTGGGCGCGAGTCAGGCCCTGCTGGCGCCTGGCGAGTTCCTCGAGCTTGTTTGCCTGCTCCTGCTGCCGCGCACTTTGGTTGCGGCGATTCGGATTCTCGTAGCGGTTCTCGAGCTGCCCCAGCTCCATTTCGAAGAGCTCGCGCAGGCCCTCGCGTTCCTGCTGGGTGCTGCCGCCGGCAGCAGCGCCGCGCTGCATGGTGATCGCGGTGCGATTGATGTTGGCCTCGGCCTTGAGCAGATATTGCAAGGCCGCCTGTTCGGGCTGCAAGGCGCTGCTGACCTGCAACAGGCCGAGTTCGGCGGCGGCCTCGTTCATCTGCTCGATCGCCAGGCCGAGGTTGCGCACCGCCTGGTCGTAGGAATCATCGGATAGATTGAGCCGCTCGGAGAGCCGGCCGATCGACATGCGCACCCTGCCGATCGCTTCCTGCTGGGATTCGGCGATGATCCCGGCATCGGCGGCAAAATCTTCCGCGCTCACCTGGCCTTGCCGGTTCTGCAATTTCCACGTTGCGGCGATGATGTCCTTCTGCATCGTCACCAGGGCGCTGCTGTCCCGGCCCTGGCCGGCGCCTGCGCCGCCGCCCTGGCTACGGCGAAACTCCCGGTCGGTGGCAACGACTTGCAGGAAGTAGATGTCCGACGTGACCTCGCTTGGGCCGTCGAGTCCGTTGTTGTCGGCGAGGCTCAGGTAGTAGCTGACGAAATCTCCGGGCTCGACGCCGAGCTCTTCGAGATAGAGCAACTGCTCGCCGGAGACGTTGCGCACTTGCTGCCCGGGAAGGAAATCGACCACGGCTTCGTCGGCGCCGACCACGCTGTAATGGAGATCGAACCGGGTCAGGCCGTAGTCGTCGCTGGCGTCGATCTCGAGCAGGACTTCCTCGAGAGGCATGACGTCCTGGTCGCGCCCTGGGCGGCGCAACACCAGCTCGGGGGGCTGGTCGGCGATGGTCCTGACGTGGTAATCGAGGGGATCGGGGTTTGCCAGGCCGGCATGGTCGCTGGCACGGACTCGATACAGCGAATCCTCGCTGATCGTGAAGGTCGCGCTGCCGACCTTGCCGTCGAGGCTCAGGGGCAGTTCGGTGACAGCCTCGGCTTCGCCAAGCGGCTCGAATTCGAGGTGTGCTGCGGCGATGGCCTTGTTGAAAGTCACGCTGATCTCGACTGCGGTGCCAACGGGGGCGATCAGGTCGCCGCCATCCTCTTCGAGCTGGTCGTCGATTCCGGTGTAGTCGGGGTAGTCGAATGCCACGTCGATCTGCTCGACTCGCGGCAGGTCGAAGACGCTGATGCGATACTGCCTGGAACTGCGCGTGCCGTCGTCGCTCGACAGGAACCCGGGAGCGAGGTGGAAAGTGGCGTAATAGAGGGTGTCCTCATGCACTTCCGGGATGTAGTGGCTGAACGAGACGCTGTCGCTGCCGCGGCGATCGTCGCCCATGGGCACATCGCGCCAGTTGACCTTGTCGTCCTGCAAGCGCAAGGTCAGCGCCTGCGGCGCCGCTCCGGTCACCCGCGCCGTCACGGTGAGGCCGTCGCCGCGCTGCAATTCGACATCTCCCGGCTCGACGAGCAATTCGACCTCGGGCGGCAATGCAGCACCGGCGACAAAGCCGGCGGCGCCGAATGGCCAGATCATTCGAGTCAGCGAGTCCTGCAAGGACGCCGAACTGAGCAACAGCCCCGCCACCGCGAACACCGTGGCCGATGCAGCGGCAAGACTCCACCAGGAACGGCGCGTCGGAGTGATCGCCCTAAGCTCGCGCTGCTGATGCCGCATCTGCTGCCCGGCATCGTTCCACAGTTTGGCGATGAACTGCTGCGACACGCCGCGGCGACCGAAACGCAGCTCGTCTTCGCTGAACTCGAGGCAGGTCAGCAGCCGCTGTTCGAGATCGGGCAAATGGTCCTCGACGTGATGCGCGAGCTTCCTGAAGCTGGCATGGCGCTGGCGCAACTCGCCGCATAGGTGCCAGCCAAGCAGCCCGAGCAAGGCGAGCAAGGCGATCCAGAGCAGCACGGCGAGCCCGGGAGAAGGTTGCAGGCGGTCGAAGAGCAAGGTGAAGCCGAAAACGAGCAGCGCAGCGACCGCGCAGAACACGCTGAGCTGGCGCAGCAGCAGGAATGCGCGGCGGCGGCGGCGAAACGCGTCGAGCGTGGCGTGCAAGCTGGCAACGGTGGGATGCTTCATGAAAGTCCTGCGCTTGGCAGCGGCGCTGGCAGGATTTTCAGGCCTGGCGCCGCCGGTTTCGGTCAGGCCCAAATATCCCACCTTCGCGAAGGTGATTGCAAGGGCTATATCCCAGGCTGCGGGCTGCTCATTGCACAGGCTGCAAGCGCGGAAAGATGATTTCCTGGCCGATTTGCAGCCGATTCAGCTCGAGGCCCGGATTGTATTGCCGCAGCAGCCAGATCGGCGTCGAATATCGCTCGCCGGCGAGGGAACTGATGTTTTCGTTGCGCGCGACCTGATGGCTGATCACGCTGTCGATGCGGAAATTGCCGAAGAATTCGCGTTGCAGGCGCGAATGGAATTCGCGGCGGGCGCGCTCGAATTCGCCGACGCCGACCCGGGAGAAGTCGAGCCGCAGCCGTTCGCCGATGATGACCGGGTCACGAAACGCCATGTTGTTCAGGCGGCGCAGATCCCAGGCCTGCAAGCCGAGCCATTCGGCGTAATGGCCAAGAGTCTCGGAAGCTTGCACCTCGATGCTGCCGTTGCTCGCGACGCCATAGTCCGAAGGATCGGCCGCAAGCTGTTCGCTGAGCCTGCGCTCGCTTTGGGCGGCATCGGCCGCAGGGTCGATCGCCTCGGCCTGCTCTTCCTCGCTGGTGACCGGCGTGTCGAGGGCCTGATCGTCGGGCAGCACCGCAGCGGGAGGCAATACCGGCGCTGTTTGCGCGAGTTCGGGCGGCGCCAACGCAGCCGCAGCGATCATCTGCC
Source organism: Gammaproteobacteria bacterium (assembly GCA_007571115.1). GTDB lineage: Bacteria > Pseudomonadota > Gammaproteobacteria > Pseudomonadales > Pseudohongiellaceae > UBA9145. The sequence continues at coordinate 4,594 of RKSA01000181.1, read as the reverse complement.
CATCCTGGGGAAGCAACAGGCGCTGGCCGATGATGATCCGATGACGGTTGGGCAACTGGTTCAAGGCCACCAGCCTCGATACCGTCGTGTCGAAGCGCTCGGCGACGCGCGACAGGCTGTCGCCGCGTTCGACGACGTAGGCGACGTCGGGAGTCTGGATCGCGAACTTCGCCTCGTCGGGAACGAGCGCCAGCAGGTCTCCAGCGGCAACATCGCTGGCGCGGACCTTGAGCGGATACCCTGCGGGGATGCGCTTGCCGCCTTCCCATACCGCCGAGCGCAGGGCCGGATTGTCGGCGCGCAACTGCTGCAGGTCGATTCCCAGCGAGCGGGCGAGCGCGGCAGCATCGACAAATCCATCGACGCGCAATTCGCGAAAGTCGGGCGCCGCGTCCATGGCGACCTCGCCGAAATACCGTTCGAGTTCGTTCTCGATCTGCAATACCGCAAGGAACTGGGGATAGAAGTTGCGCGAGGCGAAACCGAACAGCCTGCCGCGATAATTGGCGATGAGGTATTCGATGTCGGTGGTTCCGGTCTCGCGAACCGCCCTCCTCATTCCTCCCGCGCCGTGGTTGTATGCGGTCAGCGCCAGCGGCCAAGTGCCGAGCACGCTATGGTTGTACTCGAGCAGGCTCATCGCCGCATAGGTTGCGGTGTACGGATCCATGCGTTCGTCGACGATATGGTCGATGCGCATGAAACGCTGCCCGGTGGCGCGGCCGAACTGCCACATCCCCGATGCCGAGGCGCTCGAAACCGCCCCCGGATTGAACGAGGACTCGACATGGGGAAGGATGCCGAGCTCCTGGGGAAGGCCCTTTTGCCCGATCACCTCGCGGATGTGCTCGCGATACGCGCCGGAGCGGCGCAGGCCGGCGAGAAAACGGTCGTGCTGGCCGAGCTGGAAACGCACCCGGGAAGCCGCCTTGCGCAAGACCTCGTCGGCAACGCCTTCGGCGAACAGCGCGAGGATGCGTTGCCGGCTTTCGCTCAAGTCCGTGCGCGGGCCATCGGCGAGGGCGCGCAGGTCGGCAATGATGCGATCGCGGGAAGCGTCGATGGCGTCACTGTCGTAGGCGACGGTTTCATAGATGATGGAAAGGTCCCGGGCATCGTGCAGGAAACCCTCGCTGGTATCGATCTCGGTGTAGACCTTGATCCAGAAATTGACCGCCGGCTCGATTTCCGGCGGACGGGGAAACGGCTCGCCCGGCTGCGCCTTGGCGACGAGCGGCCAAAGCAGCAAGACGAGCAGCAGCAACCGGTCAAGGCGTGCCATCTTCCTCGGCGCCTTCCTTGACGGGCACGAGCAGGTCTTCCCGGGTGACGTTCATGAAGATGATCACGTTCGATGCGACGTAAATCGACGAGTAGGTGCCAACGATCACTCCGATAATCAGGGCGATGGCGAACCCCTGGGTCGATTCGCCGCCGATCAGCAGGATCGAGAACAGCACGAGCAAGGTCGTGAACGAGGTGATCAGGGTTCGCCCGAGGGTCTGGTTGAGCGAGATGTTGACGGTATCGACCGGGCTCGTCTTGCGCAGGGCGCGAAAGTTCTCCCTGATCCGGTCGGAAACGACGATGGTGTCGTTGAGCGAGTAGCCGATGATCGCGAGCATCGCTGCCAGGGTATTGAGATTGAACTCGATTCCGCTCAGGGAAAAAATCCCCAGGGTGATGATGAGGTCGTGGGCGAGCGCCACCACGGCGCCGACCGAGAACTTGAACTGGAAGCGCATCGCGATGTAGAGCATGGTGATTCCGAGCGCGACGAGCAGGCCGAGTCCGCCTTGCTCGGCGAGTTCCTCGCCGACCTTGGCGCTGACGTAGTCCGAGCCGAGCAGGCTGACTTCGGCATTGCCCACCACTTGCAGCAAGTCGGCGATCGCCGCGCCGGTCAGGGCCGCCTGTTCGGCCTCGCTGACTGCCTCGACGCTGGGGTCGAGAGGCAGCAGCACGCGGATGTCGCGGTCGGAGCCGAAGTTGACGACCACCGCGTCCTCATAACCTGCCTGTTCGAGACTCGCGCCGATCACATCGAGAGGCACGCTTTCGGAGAAACTCAGCCGCACCGAAGTGCCGCTGGTGAAATCGGGGCCGAACTCGATCCCGCGCAGCGCCAGCGAAGCGAGCGAGACGAGCACCACGATGATCGACAGCATCGCCGCGATGCGGCGAGCGCCCATGAAATCGATCTTGATCTGTTGCTTGCTCATGATCGTGCCCGGCGGCTAGCTCTTGCTGCCGGTCTTGCCGGCGGCGAGCTTGAGCGGGACGGCGCCGATCGATAGCGAGCGCAGGTCGCGGCGGCTGCCATAGATCAGGTTGACGAGGGCTCTCGTGCCCACGATGGCGGTGAACATCGAAGTGATGATGCCGATCATCAAGGTCACCGAAAAGCCCTTCACCGGACCGGTGCCGATGGTGAACAGCACCACGGCGACGAGGAAGGTCGTCAGGTTGGCGTCGAGGATCGTCGTGAAAGCGCGGTCATAGCCGGCGCTGATCGCCTGCTGCGGCGGCAGGCCGTTGCGCAATTCCTCCTTGATCCGCGTGAAGATGAGCACGTTCGCGTCGACCGCCATGCCGACGGTGAGCACGATGCCGACGATTCCGGGCAAGGTCAGGGTCGCCGGCAGCACCGAGGAAAGCACGGCGAAAATGAGCACGATGTTCATGATGAGCGCGAGATTGGCGGCGAGGCCGAACAGCCGGTAGTAGAACAGCATGAACAGCACCACGAGAGCTGCGGCGACCTGCACTCCGCGAATTCCCTGCTCGAGGTTTTCCCGGCCCATGGTGGGGCCGATCACCGACTGCTCGACGATCGTCATCGGCGCTGCGAGGGAGCCCGAACTGATGAGCAGCGATAGGTCCATCGCCTCGCGCTGGCTCAGCCCGGTGATGACGAACTGCCTGCCGAGGGGCGAATTGATGCGGGCATGGCTGATGAGGCGGCGGTCCTCGTAGAATTCGACTTCCTCGACCTCCTCGCCGTTTTCGTCGATCACCAGATTGGTTCGCGAACGCGTCTCGATGAGCAGGATGTCCATCATGCGGCCGACGTTGTCCCGGGTGACGCGATTGATCTGGCTGCCTCCCTGGGCGTCGAGGCTGATCTCGACCTGGGGCAGGCCGTTCTGGTCGAGGGTTGGCCGCACATTGCTGATGCGGTCGCCTTGCAGGATCACGTCGTTGTCGACATTGACCGTGAACACGCCTTCGGGAACCGAGTATTCGTAGGTCTGGTAGCTCGAGCGGGGCGCTCCGGGCGCGGCTTCGAGGTGGAACTCGAGGGTCGCGATGCGTTGCAGGATGCGGATCGCCTGGGCCGGATCCTGCACTCCGGGAAGCTCGACGACGATGCGGTTCGCGCCCTGCTGCTGCACCGTCGGCTCGGCGACGCCAAGCGCGTCGACGCGGTTCAGCAAGGTGGTGCGATTGGCTTGCAGGGTGTCGCGCTGGATCTGCAGCATCGTGTCGGAAGTCATGCGCAGGTCGAGGAGGAACAGCTCGCCGGATTCGCGGTTCTGGAACTGCAATTCGGGGAAGTTGTCGAGCAGTTCGGAACGCGCCCGGGAGCGGTCATCGGCATTGGCGAAGCGAACCTCGATGTGCGAGGAGTCAATGAGTTCGAGCCCCCGGGTGCGAATGCGCAATTCGCGCAGGATGCTCCGCACATTGCCGAAATTGTCTTCCATCCGGCTCAGCACGGCGGCTTCCATGTCGACTTCCATGAGGAAATGCACGCCGCCTTGCAGGTCGAGGCCGAGATTCATCTTGCCGGCGCCGATCGCCTGCATCCACGGCGGCGTGGTCGGCGCGAGGTTGAGCGCGACGATGAAATCGCCGGGCAAGGCCTCCTCGATCACGGTCTTGGCGCGCAACTGCTGCTCGACCGACTCGAAGCGCAGCAGGATGCCATTCGGGCCGGGTTCGGAACCGAACGTTTCGAGCCCGGCCTCTGCCAGTGCCGCATTGATCGCGGCGAAATCGGCCTCGGCGAGTTCGCGGCTTTCATGACTGACCTGCAAGGCCTCGTCGTCGGGGTACAGATTGGGCACCGCGTAGACGATGCCAAGCACTACCGCGAGCAGCACGAGCAGGTTCTTCCAGGCGGGATACCGGTTCAGCATGATGCTGACGCTCCGGCGGTGTCGGCGCCCATCATATCTTTTCCAGGGTGCCTTTCGGCAGCACCGCTGCCACAGCGGTCCTTTGCAGCTTGATCTCGACGCCGTTGGCGACCTGGATGACCATGTAGTCGTCGCTGACCCGGCTGACCTTGCCAAGCAGGCCTCCCGAAGTCATCACCTCGTCGCCCTTGGAAATGCTCGCGACGAGCTCGCGATGCTCCTTGGCGCGTTTCGACTGCGGCCGGATCAGCAGCAGCCAGAACAGCAGGATCATGCCGCCGAACAGGATCAGGTTGAAGGTCAGCGAAGGCGATTGCCCGGCGGACTGGGCGTGGGCGACAGCAAATAGCGAATTCATCGGGCGTCCTCGTGGTCGTGGTCTTGACGAAAGCCGAATGGTAATTTGTCGGCAGGCTGTTTCTCAAGTCCATTCCTCAAGTCCATCGCGTGGC
>RKSA01000111.1 GCA_007571115.1 Gammaproteobacteria bacterium | reverse complement strand
CCCTCTGTCCCCCAAGCTGCGCGAAGCCGTGCAGGACGAGACGAAGAAGGTCGATGATCGCCCCAAGGATCGCATATGGTTTGAGGAAACCATGGCGAAAGCCTTCACCGAGGGTCGGCGCGTTCTGGCCGAGGATGGCATCGGCTCGGTCGTGTTCGCGCACAAGACCACCGAAGGATGGGAAGCGCTGCTCTCCGGCATGATCCGGGGCGGCTGGACGATCACGGCTTCTTGGCCTATCGCGACCGAGAGAGCATCCCGGATGCGCGCCCGCGATTCAGCCGCCCTCGCCACCAGCGTTCATCTCATCTGTCGGCCACGCCCCGAAGACGCTGCCATCGGCGATTGGGCCGACGCGCTCCGCGAACTGCCCCTGCGAGTCGCCGACTGGATGGAACGCTTGCAAGATGAAGGGATTCGCGGGCCCGGCCGGGTATGCGCCTGCATCGGCGCGGCCCTCGAGATCTTCAGCCGCTATCGTGCGGTCGAGACCGCCGAAGGGCGCGAAGTCGGCCTTCCGGAATACCTGGAGAAAGTCTGGGAAGTCGTCGGCCGTGCCGCCCTCGAACAGATTCTCGGCACCGCCGAAGCCGCTGCGCGCAACGGCATGGCTGGCGCCTTGGAGGAAGACGCGCGCCTGACCGCGCTGTTCCTCTGGGCCCTGCAAAGCAGCGACGCAAGGCCGCTGGACGACCCAGCGCTCGCCGCGCGCCAGCAAGTCCGCGAGCCATCGGCCGACTACGCAGCGAACGAAGAGGCCGTTGCCAAGGCCACCGCGAAAGGCTTTCACTTGCCTTTCGACGTCGTGCGGCGCTTCTCCCAGCCCATGGGAATCGACCTCGAGCGCTGGAGCGGCGGGCTCATCGCCCAGGAGAAAGGCGTCGTGCGTCTGCTGCCAGTCGCCGAGCGCGCCAAGGAACTGTTCGGAAGCGACGACGCCGCGAGCGCCGCAAGCGCCGCCGACTGGATGGAAGCGGAAGCTGCGGCTAGCAGGCAGGGCGATCTGTTCGCCGAACCGCGCGAGCAACCGCAAAGCCCTCGCGCAAGAACCCGCCTCGACCCCAACCCCGCTTCGCCAACGCCAAACGCTACCGTGCTCGACCGGGTCCACACCGCCATGCTCTTGCAAGCGACCGGGCACGCCAATGCCTTGCGCGCCTTGACCAAATCCGAAATCGAGCGCAGCGCCGACTTCCTGCGCCTGTGCAACGCCCTTTCCGCACTCTACCCCCGCGGCAGCCGCGAAAAGCGGCTGCTCGATGCGATGCTGCTGGCCGTTTCAAGGTAAGATTGCACCCATGGACAGCATCACCCTCGCGCTGGCAAGTCCGGGCGTGCCAGCGGGTTTCTGAGATGAAACAACACGCAATGACGGGAGACGATCATGCAACCAGAAAGCGAACTGCTCAAGCGCATAACCGTGCGTCCGGACGTTTTCGGCGGCAAGCCGATCGTCCGCGACATGCGGATGGCCGTGGAGCACGTCTTGGGAAAGCTGGCGGCAGGAATGAGTGAGAAGGAAATTCTTGATGAATTTCCGATGCTTGAGCCAGACGACATCCGGGCTTGCCTAGTCTGCGCCCACCGCACCCCTGCATCGTTCGGCTGGACGGGTTGACTGCGGTCGAGCAAGTGGTGTCCATGAACAGCCTGATATCGAACCAGGGCTCGGCAATGCGAGCGGGCGCGATCATCGTCATCGAGCGGAACCGTGTGCGGATACGGCTGGCGGAGCGCAACGATGGCTAGCAGAGACCCATGGCACAAGGTCGTCACGCCGCGCAAGGAAGTTCGTGAAGGCAGGTCGTTCAGCCCGGACGAGTTCGCCATCGCCCTGGAGCAGGTCGCTGCCGGGATCGCTCCCCTGGATTACCGCGATCCGGAGCAATTCTTTTCCCGCACTTGCCTGACCCGCGCACTCGGGGAGCACGTCGGCATGGTGTTGCGCCGCCTCGCCGGCGAGACGCGCAACACCTCCCCCGTGCTCACCCTGGTGACGCAGTTCGGCGGCGGCAAAACCCATACCTTGACCGCGCTATACCATCTCGCCAATGCAGGCGCCCGGGCCGCGAGCCTGCCAGGCGTCGCCGAACTGCTTTCCCAGGAGGGAGTTGCCAATCCGGCCGCCGCCAAGGTCGGCGTGTTCGTGGGCAATGCCTGGGATCCTTCGGCAGGGCGAGAAACGCCGTGGATCGACTTGGCTCGCCAGTTGGCGGGCGAGCGCGGCGTCGCGGCCCTGGGGCCAGCGGCAACGACCGTCCCTCCCGGGACCGAGGCCATGGCGAAAGTGTTCGCCGCTGCCGATGCCCCGGTGCTATTGCTGTTCGACGAAGTGCTGAACTTCGTCAACCGCCATCGCGACCACGCCGAAAGCTTCCTCGCGTTCATCCAGAACCTCACCGTTGCCGTCACCGGTTCGACCCGTGCGGCAGCCGTGATCAGCCTGCCGCGCAGCCAGGTCGAGATGAACGACTGGGACCGCCAATGGCAGGATCGGATCACCAAGCTGGTGCGCCGCGTCGCGAAAGACCTGATCGCCAACGACGAGGCCGAGATTGGCGATGTCGTTCGCCGCAGGCTGTTCGAAGACCTCGGCGACGAACGCGTTCGCAGGCGCGTCGCGAAAGCCTATGCCGACTGGTGCTTCGAGCGCAGCGCCCGGCTCCCCGCCGAATGGACCGCAGTCGACAGCGCGACGACTGCAGCCAAGGCCCGCGAGTTTCTGCGAGACCGGTTTGCAGCCTGCTATCCATTTCATCCCTCGACCCTTTCGGTGTTCCGGCGCAAATGGAGCGCATTGCCCCAGTTCCAGCAGACTCGCGGCACGCTCGCGATGTTGGCGCAATGGGTTTCATGGGCGATGCACGAGCAATTCCGGCAGGCGCGAACCGAGTCGCTGATCACGCTTGGTTCAGCGCCTTTGCACGTGCCCGGGTTCCGTGCCGTGGTGCTCGGCCAATTGGGCGAACAGCGGCTCGATGTTGCCATCGATGCCGACCTGGCTGGCGCTGGCGCCCATGCCGCAGCGCTTGATGCCGACAGCAAGGGGCCGCTGCGACAGATTCACCGGCGCGTCGGTGCGGCCATCCTGTTTGAATCCTCGGGAGGGCAAGTCGACAAGGTCGCCCATTTGCCGGAATTGCGCTTCGCCATCGGTGAGCCCGAGGTCGAAACCACGACCATCGACAATGCCGCAGGCGCCCTGGAAGCTTCCGGGTTTTTCCTGCGCAAGGTCGGCACCGACGGATTTCGCATCCACTACCAGGCAACCTTGAAAAAGGTCGTCAGCGATCGCCGCGCAGCCCTCGAAGAGGAAACCGAGATTCTGCCCGCCATCCGCAAGCTCGTTCAGCAAGAGTTCGATCGGGGCGCCAAGGTTCCCCTCGTTCTCTTCCCCCAAGATGGCGCAGCGATAGCCGACACTCCCCGCCTGACATTGATCGTCGCTGACCCTCGAACCGAATGGGGGTTCGGCGGCAGCACCGCCGAACAGCTCGGGCGCTGGACTCGCGAAAGAGGCGCCTCCCCGAGGCTGTATCCTGCGGCCCTGATCTGGTGTGTGCGAAAACGGGGTCGCGAGCTCCGCGAGCGCGTCGAGTCGTGGCTTGCCTGGCAAAGAGTTGCGCGGGAGATGAAGCAAGGATTGCTCGGCCCCGAATTCGGTCGGGCTGAACAGCAAGAGCTGCAATCGAGAACCAGGGACGCTGAAAACGCGGCGAGAGACGAAGTCTGGGGAAGCTATCGCTTCGTCGCGCTATTCGATGCCAAGAGCGAATCGAAGCTCGAGACGATCGACCTCGGAGCGGGGCATAGCAGCGGCAACGAAACCCTGTGCGGTCGCGTGCTCGCTGCCCTCAGGACTAGAGCCTTGCTGAGCGGTTCGGTCGGAGCGGGGTATCTGAGCCGGAATTGGCCACGCTCATTTGAGCGGTCGGGCGCCTGGCCCCTGGCCAGCCTGCGTCAGAGTTTCCTCGATGGATCGTTGACCCGGCTTGTCGACCCCGATGCCGCATTGCGGCAAAAAATCGTCGAACTGGTCGAGAACGGCGAGTTTGGCCTTGCCTCGGGCACCATGGAGAACGGCGGTTACGAACGCTTGTGGTACGCCGAGCAAGTCGCCGCCGACGAAGTGGCATTCGAGCAGCAAGTGTTCCTGCTGACCAGGGCGAGAAGCGAGGAAATCGCCTCTTCCGCAGCTCCGCAAGCCACCCCGCCTGAAACCGCTCGCGATGCTGGGCTGCCCGCTGCTGCCGAAACCAAAACCGAACCTGAACCTGAACCTGAACCCGTCGCGCCGTCTGACGGTCGCGAAGCCGAAACTTCGGTTCGACTGCAAGTTTCGGGAGATGTGCCGCCCGAGTCGTGGAACCGCATCGGCACCAAGGTCATCCCGAAGCTTCGTTCCGGCAAGGAGCTCGCGATTCGGGTGCAGCTTGACGTCGAAGTCGCAGCGCCCATGGCCGCCACTCTCGATGTGGATTTGCGGCAAGCCCTGGACGACCTCGGGCTGGCCGGCAAAATCGTCGTCAAGCGGCTCGAATGAGCGTGGTGCCCGCTCGGCCCGCGCCGTTTCCCTTCAGGCCCGGTCGCGTCGAAATCGACTACTGATACGGGCTTGCGGATGCTATCCTGGGCGGCATGGCAAAGCATTCTCCATGGACAGGCGAGGAGAACGATCTCATTGTGCGGGATTATTTCTCCATGCTGCTCGACGACCTGGCGGGCCGCAGCTACAACAAGGCCGAGCGCAACCGGCGCTTGCGGAAAGACATTGGCCGCAGCGAAGGCGCCATAGAATTCAAGCACCAGAACATCAGCGCCGTGCTGCAGCTCTGTAGCGAGGCCTGGATACCTGGCTACAAGCCAGCGATGAATTTCCAGAAGTCGCTGGTCGATGCCGTCGAGCGCTGGCTCGATGAACACCCCGATTTTCTGCGCACTCCTCTGGCGCTCCATGATGCGAAAACGCTTCGGGAGCCCCGGCCCTTGTGGATTGACGAGCCGCCTCGGCCTGGCAATCAGCCCCCAAGCAGGGATTGGGAGAATGTCGAGCCATTGATCCGCAAGTTTGACTTCGCCGGGCAACACGCACGGAACCGGGAACTTGGCCTGGCTGGGGAGAGGCTCGTTCTCGACCACGAGCGCAGCTCGCTTGCAAGCGCTGGCCGTGCAGATCTGGCGGAGCGAGTGCGGTGGGTATCCGAAGAGGAGGGTGACGGCGCCGGATACGACATAGCAAGTTTCTCGCCCGACGGCCGCAACCGGCTCATCGAGGTCAAGACCACCAGGGGCTGGCAGCGCTCGCCGTTTTACATTTCCCGCAACGAATATGACGTGGCAAAGCAAAAAAGCCAGGAATGGCGCCTGCTGAGAATATGGGACTTCTGCCGCGAGCCCAAAGCCTTTGAGCTCCGCCCTCCGCTTGACCAGCACCTGATTCTTGCGCCTGCCAATTACCGTGCAGACATGCGCTGACCAGCCCCTGCCCGGACTTGCGACGGCGGCAAATCGAAGCCTATCCTGGCTTGGAGCCTGAGGACATCCGCGCCTGTAGCGCTTATGCCCATGCGGTTGTTGCTGGCGACACGCTCGATTCCGTATCGACAAGGAACGCATGAGATTCCTCGTCGACCGTTGCGTCACGATCCGCGAAATGGTGCGGCTGCACGGATTTCCGGACTGGTTCCACTTCCACGTCACCAAATGGCACGACGGGCGGCAGATTGGCAATTCGGTGCCCCCGCCTCTGGCGAGGGCCGTCGCCACCTGCGTAGGACCGGTTCGTGATCGGCTGCAAAGACGAGCCGCCCGCTCCCGCACAGCAGTGCCACTGCGCCTGGTCGATCAGGACCGATTTTATTGTCAACTGCATTGTAATAATATGTCTATCCATCCGGTCTTTGATAGATGTCACTACACTTTTTGCAGGAAAAGAGCGATGGGCGATCAGAACCTCTCCCGTTGTCGGCCACTTGGGCTCACAAATGAGCTGCTGGCCTGGATCAGCAGCAAGCAACGACTGGGGGATCGGGTTCGCAGCTATGCATCCGAAGCGGGGCTGCCGAACGTTGCATCTCCATCAAGCCAGGCGGTGGAGGACGCCCTCTCCTTCATCGAGCTAATCCCCGACGATGCAGAACCTCCAAGTGTGGCCTTGGCTGATGATGGTGAGATCAATTTTTATTGGCGCCAAGAGGGTCTCTTCATTGATGTAGGATTCGTTGGCGACAGCAAGATGCACTACTATGCCTGTTCGGATGCCGACCAGATCGATGTGGATGGTTCGGTGGATTTTGCTGCCGACGCTCTGCCCCAATACCTGGCCGCAGCGATACCACGAAGGTCTGACGAGGATGGCTAGCCGCGATTCGCAAGCAACAGCAGGATGCCCCGAAGAAGGATTTGTTCAGTCGCCACATTCGCCAGCGACGGTGGCTGACCATGAAACTTTGGTGCGATTCATCGCTCGAGCCGAACACATTGGGAGCGACGGCAAGCTGGCGCCGGCCGCACTTCCGGTTCAGGATTTGCTTGAGCCAGGACGTTGCGGATTGTCAGTTGCGCGTATCGAGTGCATGAGCGCAGACGAATGCAATGCCCGGGCCAAACGCTTCAGCCGCAGTCGAAACCTCTCTGTTCACTGGGGCGAAACAAGGGCAGAAATCGTGCGCGCGACCACGGAAGGCAGGATTGCAAGAGCCTTTTGCGTGATAGATGACGGCAAATCAGACTTTCCGGCACATGCATTGATTTGTCTCGCCGAGCGTGATGCTTGGACCAGGGGTTCCGTTCGCCGTTTGCGTTGCAAACTGCTTGACGTGATCGTTTTGCGACATCGAGAGGAGTCCATAGCCTGCTAGCCATCGCGCCAGGAAGAGCGCGTGCTCGTTACAGAGGGCAAGGAAGTGCGTGGGGGCTGGTTGTTGAACAGACTCCCCCAGTTTCGTTGCAGAATTTCCGCTTAGGCGATACATTATCCGGGGTGATCGCGCATCGGAAGTTTGTGGCTTGACTGGCAAAGGGCGGGAATTGTGCATGGCCGGGGGATTTGAAACGGGGCACGCCGGGTCTTCAAGGCAGCACCCGGTGCGCTTTTCGGCAGGTCGGCCCTCATGAGACGGCCGACCGTTCTGGACGTGTTTGCCGGAGTCGGCGGGCTGAGCCTTGGTTTCGAGCAGGCCGGATTCGACGTTGCTGCGGCGATCGAGATCGATCCGGTTCATGCGGCCACCCACGAGTTCAATTTCCCGCTATGCCGGATGCAT